>WFXD01000032.1 GCA_015490795.1 Gammaproteobacteria bacterium | reverse complement strand
GTATAAAGAACAAACGATTAAAAGCAGGCTGGGATGAAGGCTATCTGGCTAAACTATTGATGGCAGCCTAAATTTCGTGCGTTTGCCCTGGTGTCAGGGTGGGTTCTTCCACATTAATAATCAGGGTGAGAGAGATCTGCGGATGGTCAAGGTTCGTTACAAAGGTGCCTGGCTGTTTCTGCTCCAGGATGGGTGTGAGGTTTTTCTGTCGAATTCACAGCTATATATCCACCTGCGGCAAAAACAGGGTATCATCCACCGAAGCGCTCAGGCTTCTGTCTCGGGGAAAGATGCCTGCATTCATGAACCTTGGGACCTGAATAAGTTACAGCTTCGATATGCATTCCCACGCAGGAGCATGGGAACGAGGGCAGCACCTGCGTAGAAACGAGGCCGCTTTACCAGACGACAATAGTGGCAATCAGTATGAGCAAGCTATATCCCCTAGCGGTTTTTTTGCTATCCGGCCTGCTGTTCCTGGCACCGCCATCCGCTGCCACGCTCAAACATCTACAGGTTGGGTTGGAAGCCCCTGGCTTCACACTAAAACGCACTCAGGGAGATCCAGTCTCTCTGGATGGTCTGCTGGGTGAGAGGCTCACGCTGTTGATCTTCTGGGCCTCATGGAGCGCAAAATCTGAAATGGCGCTGAAAAGAGCACAGCTGCTTTTTGAACGACAGGGTGGCCGGGGACTCTCCGTTGTCGGCATCAACAGCGAAGGCGGGAACGGAGATCTGCGGGAGATTGTGGCATCCACGACGAGCAGGCTAAAACTCGGCTTTCCAAATCTTATTGATTACAGGCTGAATGTCTTCAGTGATTATGGTGTCATTGCACTCCCAACCATTGTCATTCTGGACAAAGAGAGAACCATCCGGTACGAGCTTTCCGGCTTCCCCACCGCCGGTGTGGAAGAGATGGCCAGCTTTGTCACCGCCACGCTGGAGGGCAAAAAACCACCACTGAACAGGGCTTACCAGCCCAACAAGCGGGCAAGCCTGTTGTTCAACATGGGAAATCGCATGCTTCTGGGATCAAGATCCAGGGCCGCCGCTGCAGAACAATGGTTCCTGAAGGCAGTAGCGGCCGATGCAAAATATTCCGCCCCCCACCTCGCACTTGGCAGGCTCTACCTGGAGCGCTCACAGCTGGACAAGGCAAAGAGCCATCTCAGGGCGGCCATCTCGATAGCGCCTGAAAATGCAGTCGCCCTGTGTGAGCTGGGCATGATACTGATCGACTCTGGAGAGGGGGCCGAAGGTGAGGCGCTGATTGCCAAAGGCATGCGATATGACGAAGCCTATACCCCCTGCTACTACTACCTGGGGTACGCCTATGGCAAGCGGCCTGATATTAGTGAGGCCTTAGAGATGTTTGAAAAAGCAAAAGAGATCAACCAGGCTGACCCCGAGATCTACCGCTATCAGGGCAGAGTGTTCGAAGCGCATAAAAACTATAGCGCAGCGGCAGAGAGCTACAGGGAATCACTCAGGCGGATGCTTAAGTTATGAAGCTGCTCATCTGCCTGCTGCTGTTGATGACAACCACCAATGCAAATGCAACGGCGCCTGTATCCATCATCAGCCCGGATGCCGACTCATTCGTCGACAGCGGCATCATCACTATTGTATTAAAGGCAGACAGGGCAAAACTGGATCTGATCAGCATCTCCGTCACGGATGAAGCGGGCAAGGCCTATTCAGCGGCAGAGATCCCCCTGAAAAGAGATATCATCCATTATGGGCTAACGCTGCACCCTGGCACAAACCAGGTGGAGGTTCGCGCCAGCAAACAGGGGCGGATGCTGGAGCAGATCAAGCTACCGATCTACTACAGGGAGCGCAGCTCAAACCAATACCAAACACCGCCATCAGGCTATGAAAAAAACCTCTTTCATACCCCAGCCAAAGAGGCAGGCTGCACAGCCTGTCACGATATGGATGGAATGCCGAAAGCCCCCAAAGATTCAACCTGCAAAACCTGCCACAGGCGAATCGTCGACTTCAAATTTGTCCACGGCCCTGCCGCAGTATGGGCCTGCCTGAGCTGTCACGATAAAGATTCGGCACCAGAGAGATATGCAGTGATAAAACCGGACAGCCGGTTATGCATACAGTGCCATGAGGAGACCATGCAGATCTGGGCCGCCAAGAGATACAGGCATGGCCCCTCCCTGATCAGCTGCACAATCTGCCATGACCCCCACGCAACGGATCAGCCCTTCAGGGCTCATATCAAGACGACGAGCCACTGCCTCTCCTGCCACCGGGAGAAGGCCAGCGGCGCGCATGTGATCCAGGGGTTCTCCCGCGCGGGACATCCCACCGGGGGGGTTCCTGATCCCCTCAGGCCGGGGCGGGAGTTTACCTGCGCAGGGTGCCACAACCCGCATGCAGGCGACACACCCAACCTGCTCTACTACGACAATACAAGGATGAGTCACTTCTGCATCATCTGCCACAAAAAGTAGCCATTGCCCTGCCCGTTTCAGGCAAAACAGCAGACACCAGCGCACCCTGTTGTCCGCGCCTTAAGGCGAATGAGAACAATTATCATTTACATTCGACTTCGATCCATGCATAATCCCACTCAGCCAGCCAATCAACCCGCTCGGGTCAACCAGTAGCCAGCTAACCAATCCGCCTCTACACAACAGCGTGCCCCAGGCGGTTTCAT
>WFXD01000031.1 GCA_015490795.1 Gammaproteobacteria bacterium | reverse complement strand
TGAACTGGCTGCGGAAGTGGGAGAGCGGCTCAAATATCCCCGGTTTTTCGTTGCGTAGGCCCACTATGCGCCTCAAAACCGGGAATATTTGCGCTCACTCTCCCACTCCCTCGCTGCAATCCACCTAAGTCCGACAGGCTCCTAGAAAAATCAGTTGAGCCTACTACCCAAAAAGCGGGCACAAGTACGAGCGTCTAATGCACTCAATCTACAGGATTTTTTCCCACATTTTGAACTCACCGTATGGGTGATATGCAATCGTTCAAAATGTGTAAAAAACCCTGTATCTTAAGCACCTTAGCCGCTCTCGCTACGGCTCAACTGATTTTTCTAGGTTGAAATTTGATTTGCATTCGGTGCAATATGGAACCTCAGCTTCTCTAAGCGGGCATCTGCATGGATTTTAATGAACTCATTCACCTGATGGTGAAGAAAAAGGCCTCTGATCTCTTTATTACAGCGGGCGTTGCGCCCTGTCTCAAGCTGGATGGCAAGATCAAGCCGCTTGCAAAAAAGAGGCTGACGGACAAGCTCTCCAGGGAGATGGTCTTGAGTGTGATGACACCCGCGCAGCGCGGAGAGTTCTCACGCACCAACGAGTGTAATTTTGCCATCAGCCTGAAAGGGATCGGCCGCTTCCGGGTGAGTGCCTTTATTCAAAGGGATGCCGCCGGAATGGTGCTGCGCCGTATCGAGACCAATATCCCGTCGATTGAAGATCTTGGCTTGCCGCCGGTGGTTAAAAAGCTGGCCATGGCGACGCGGGGTATCGTCTTCTTCGTGGGCGCCACAGGTACGGGCAAATCCACCTCGCTGGCCTCTATGATCAACTATCGGAATCAATATGGCACAGGGCATATCGTCAGCATTGAAGACCCGATTGAATTTATCCATCAGCATGCAGGCTGCATTATTACCCAGCGAGAGGTGGGAATTGACACGGAATCCTACGAAGTTGCACTGAAAAACACCCTCCGGCAGGCGCCGGATGTCATCATGATTGGCGAGATCCGCTCCCGAGAGACGATGGAGCATGCCATCGCCTTTGCTGAGACAGGCCATTTGTGCCTGAGCACGCTGCATGCCAACAATGCCAACCAGGCTTTGGATCGCATTATCAATTTTTTCCCTGAGGATCGGCGGGACCAGCTGCTGCTGGATCTGTCGCTGAACCTGGCAGGCATCATGGCCCAGCAGCTGGTGCGGAAAGCGGATGGCTCTGGGCGACAGTCCGTGGTCGAGGTGTTGCTGAATACACCGCTGGCCTCGGATCAGATCAGAAAGGGCGCGGTAGAGAAGCTGAAGGAGCTGATGAAACGCTCGACCGAACAGGGCATGATGACCTTTGACCAGGCGCTCTTTCAACACTATAAAGAGGGTACTATCACCTATGATGACGCGGTTTTGCATGCCGATTCAGCCAATGAGGTGCGGCTGATGATCAAGCTGGGCAGCACCATCGGGCTGGATAGATATGCCGCTAATATGGATGAGATAGAGCTATCGGAAGAGAGCAGCTATTGATCCCCGGCGGTGGATCAAAAAACCTGCCGGGCATCGAATACCGGCCCATCCACACAGACACGCTGCATCACCTTTCCTGCATCCGTTTCAATCGGTACGACACAGCCTGCGCAGCCACCGACACCGCAGGCCATGAACTCCTCCAGCGAGACCTGGCAGGGCAGCTCAAATTCAGCGGCCAGTGCGGCGACAGCCTCAAGCATGGGGTGAGGGCCGCAGCTGAACAGGGAGACCTCTGCCAGAGCCTCATCATTCAATGACTTCAGCCAGTGGCGGGCCAGATCGGTCACATAGCCTTCAAAACAACCAGGATAGCCTTGCAGGCTGGCCAGGCGGCTGGGGATATTCCAGCTGTCCAGCAGCGGCTGTGCGGCAATCACCTCGTTGGGCAGACCAGGCACCAGGATCTGTGAAGGCGCTGGCTGGAACGGGAAAGGCACCTCGGAGCCGAGGATAACAAAGGGGTGAACATCCTTCTGGTCGCGCAGATGCTCGGCCAGGAAGATCATCGGGGGCATGCCCACGCCGCCGCCGATCAGCAGAGGGCGGCTGCACGCTACTGTAAAGGGGGTGCCAATGGGGCCAAGCAGGCTGATGCTCTCCCCCGGTTTGCGCTGTGCCAGCAGGCGGGTCCCTTTGCCCACGGCTTTATAGAGAATCTCCACCCAGCCGCTGCTGGGTGAGACGCGCATGATGGAGAGCGGCCGGCGCAACGGGTGCTGTGGGTCACATTGCAGATGGACAAAACTACCGGGTCGGGCATGTGTGGCGCAGGCCTGCGCCTGTAGCCGGATGATCTGCTGCTCGCCCTCGAATGAGTGATGAGAGAGGATCTCCGCATCCTCCAGAAAGATGGTGTCGCGGTGTGGCTTGCTCATGTCGATTGGGTATCTGTCGCTCTGTGATAGGTGATGCTGCCCTCGAGCAGCGTGTGGGTGACCTGCCCGGTAAATTCACAGCCAAGGAAGGGGGTGTTGCGGCCATGGCTCAGCATCTCGTCTGCCGTCAACTGCCAGCGCTGCCGGGGATTGAAGAGGCAGATGTCGGCCCAGCTGCCAATGCCCAGCTGCCCCAGTGGCAGACCCAGAACCGCTGCCGGGCCACTGGTGATGCGGGAGATGGCGTCAGAGAGGCTGAGCAGCCCCTCATCAACCAGCTTCAGTGTCAGTGGCAGCAGCGTCTCCAGCCCTGATAGCCCGGGGGCGGTGGAGGGGAAGGGGGCCTCTTTTGCATCCAGCTCGTGGGGCTGATGGCTGGAGCAGATGGCGCTGATGGTGCCATCTGCAATACCCTGCCGCAGCGCCTCCCTGTCGCTATGGCTGCGCAGTGGCGGGATGAGATGACAGTTGCTGTTGAAGCCAACCAGGTCATCCTCCGTCAGGAAGAGCTGGTGAGCGGCAACGTCAGCTGTGACGGGAAGGCCGCACTGACGAATCTTTGCTACAGAGGCGCCGCAGGAGAGCCGGCAAAAATGGATCTGGCATCCGGTCTGCTCGGCAAGCGCCAGATCGCGTGCAATGGCGACAATCTCTGCGGCGCCGGGTATGCCCGGCAGCCCCAGCCGGGCGGCGACAGGCCCCTCATGCACGCAGCCCTGGTTGCGCAGATGGGGGTCCTCCGGGCGTAAAAATACCGTTATGCCGAAGGTGGCTGCGTACTCCAGCGCCCGGCGTTCGATCAGGGTGTTGCGGATGGGGGTCAGGGCATTGCTGAGCACGGCACAGCCGGCCTTTTTCAGCGCCACCATTTCGCTCAACTGCTCTCCATCGAGGGTTTTGGTGAGGGCGCCGATGGGCAGCACGCGGCAGAGGGCGCTCTGCTGCGCCTTGTGCTGAATCATCTCGGCCACGGCGGGGGTGTCGATCACCGGGTCGGTATCGGGTGGGCAGCAGAGCGTGGTGATGCCCCCTTTTGCGGCGGCGGCGGTTTCACTGGCGATGGTGGCCTTGTGCTCCTGTCCCGGTTCGCGCAGCCGGGCGCTGAGGTCAACCAGTCCGGGGCATACGATCAGGCCGCTGGCATCAATCAGCTGCCCGGCATGGAAACCTTCCGGGGCGCTGCCAATGGCCAGAATCCTGCCCTCTGCAATGTGCAGGTCCAGGGGTTCATCAATGCCGTTGGCCGGATCGATCAGGTGGCCGTTGAGGATGCTGAGGGTTGCGGGATGGTTCATTGTGCGCCCCCCTGCCGCTGCATGGTCATGGCCATGACGGCCATGCGTATGGCGATGCCGTAGCTGACCTGTTGCAGGATTACCGAGCGTGGCCCGTCAGCCACCTGGGAGTCCATCTCTACCCCACGGTTGATGGGGCCGGGGTGCATCACAATGGCGTCGGGTTTTGCTGCTTCCAGGCGCTCATCGGTGAGCCCGTAGAGCTGGTAATATTCGTGCTCGCTCGGCAGCAGTGCGCCGCTCATGCGTTCGTGTTGCAGGCGCAGCATGATGACCACATCGACATCCTGAATGCCCTCCTCCAGGTTATGGAATATCTTCACTCCCAGGCTTTCGGGATCTGCCGGCATCAGTGTGGCAGGGCCGATGATGCGTATCTCCTCGACCCCCAGGGTGTTGAGCGCCAGGATCTGTGAGCGGGCGACGCGGGAGTGCTGGATATCGCCCACAATGGCCACCTTCAGCGGGCTGAAATCCCCCTTGTGACGGCGGATGGTGAACATGTCGAGCATCGCCTGGGTCGGGTGTGCGTGGCGGCCATCACCGGCGTTGATGACGCTGATGTGTGGTGCGGCGTGCTGTGCAATAAAGTGGGCGGCGCCGCTGTCGGCATGGCGCACCACAAACATGTCGCAGTGCATCGCTTCGAGGTTGCGCAGGGTGTCCAGCAGGGTCTCCCCCTTGGAGGTGGAGGAGGCGCTGATGTTGAGGCTGAGCACATCGGCGGAGAGCCGCTTGGCGGCCAGCTCGAAGGTGGTGCGGGTGCGGGTGCTGGTCTCGAAGAAGAGGTTGGTGATGATCTTGCCGCGCAGCAGCGGCACCTTTTTGACGGTGCGTTCCGATACCCCGGCAAAGGACTCGGCGGTATCCAGGATCTCGGTCAGCAGCTCCCGGTTGAGTCCGTCGATGGTCAGGAAGTGTTTGAGCCTTCCCTCTGCGTCGAGCTGGATGTTGGATTGGTTGGGGATGATCATGGCTTTGACTCCAAATATCAAGATGGGGAGTGCTTGCTCTCCTTGATAATGAGGCCGAGTGGCTCCGGGCCGGTCAGGGTGATGTGGTTCTCCGGGGCGAGGTCGGGGCAGATGCCCACCACATCGGGTTCGATGGGCAGCTCCCGGCCGCTGCGCTCTACCAGGGTGGCGAGTATGATGGAGGCGGGTCGGCCGTAGTCAAAGATCTCGTTCAGCGCGGCGCGGATGGTTCGCCCGGTCTGCAGCACATCATCGACCAGGATGATATGCCGGTCATCAACTGTGACGGGCAGGTGGGAGGGGCGCACCTGGGGGTTCATGCCGATGCGGGTGAAGTCATCGCGGTAGAAGGCGATATCCAGTGTGCCCAGTGGCTCTTTGAGCTGCATCTGACGGTGCAGCCGCTCTGCCAGCCAGACTCCGCCGGTGTGGATGCCGATCATCAGGGGGTTGGTGATATGGCGTTCTGCCAGCCTGGCATTGAGCTGATCGACCATCTGATGGACCAGATCATCAATCTGTGCCGCTGATTTGTAGGGGTTGCTATTGTTCACTTAGCCAGGTTTCCAGTATAAGTTTTGCCGCAATGGCGTCTGCATCGCCGTACGCGCTGTGCCTGCCCTTGAGCTCCTGAAGCGCCACCATTGAGGTGAGTTTTTCATCGGCCATATAGACCGGCAGCCGGTAGCGTCCCTCCAGTTGCCGGGCAAAGCGTTGGGCGCGGGGGGCAGTCTCTGTCTCTGAGTCGTCCAGGTCAAGTGGCAGACCGACCACCAGCGCCTCCGGCTGCCAGATTGTAATCAGTTTGCTGATCTCGTCCCAGTTCGGTTTTTGTGCGCTGGCCAGCAGTGTGGTCAGCGGTGTGGCGGTGGCGGTGATGGTCTGGCCGACAGCGATGCCGATCTTTTTCGTGCCGTAATCAAACCCGAGCAGCGTACCCATCGAACAGAGTGATCAAGCGTGTCCAGCCTGGCCTGAGATCAGGTTCAGGTCTACCCCCAGCAGCTGGGCCGCAGCCTGCCAGCGCTGCTCGGGTGGGCGTGAAAAGATGATCTGGGCATCTGCCGGGCCGCTCAGCCAGACATTTTCGGCAAGCTCCTTCTCCAGCTGACCCGCTCCCCAGCCTGCATAGCCGAGTGCGACCAGGCTGTGCTCCGGCCCTTTGCCTGCCGCAATGGCGTGCAAAATGTCTTTTGAGGTGGTGATACTGATGTCGGGTGCAATCTGGCTGGTGGCATCCCAGGGTTGGTCGGTTGGGTGGAGCACGAAGCCGCGCTCTGTCTGCACCGGGCCACCCGAGAAGATGGGTTGATGGATCGCCTCTGGCGTGTCCGGGCGGATCTCCATCTGCGCCAGGATCTCTGCCAGCGCTATATCCAGCGGGCGGTTGATAATAATGCCCATTGCGCCCTCTTCATCATGTTCGCAGATGTAGGCTACCGTGCGGTAGAAGTTGGCATCCTGCAAGGCGGGCATGGCGATGAGGAAGTGGTTCGAGAGGCTGGTTTCTAAGTTCATAACTCATAGTATCAGGTGCGAGTTCCTTAGCACTAGTGCTCCGTCTATTTTTTCCAGCCCAGGCGGTTGCTGCTGAGGAAGCGCCAGGTGCGGGTAATGTCGAGGATGTCGGTCTCGTTGAGGATGTCGGGCGGGAAGGGTGCAAAAGGGGCGGCGAGTTTGACGATGCGAATTGCGGCATCATCCAGCAGCTTGTGCCCGGAGGAGTGGAGTATGCGCAGGCTGTCGATGCTGCCGTCGGCGCGTATGGCGACATGCAGCACCAGATTGCCATGGAGTTTTCTGCGTTTGGCTTCGTCGGGGTAGTTGAGGTTGCCCACGCGTTCGACCTTGCGCCGCCATGCATCAAGATAGGTGGCGTATTTGTACTCCCTGGTGCTGGCGTTGATGGCCTTGCGCCGCGGCCGTTTGGCGTAGAGTTTGGTCTTGCGATCCAGCTCTGCCGAGATGCGTTTGATCTCCTGGTTGCTGCTGGCAAGCAGTTGCGATATGGAGAGTTTTTTGCTCTTTTTGGGTTTGGCCGCCTCCGCGCTCTTTGGTGATGGCACGGAGTCAACCGTTGTTTTGGGCGCTTTTTGTGCAACCAGCTTTTTGCTTGGCTGTGGCGTGGGCGGCGCCGGTTCAGGGTCTGGTATCGAAGGGGTTGCGGCTGCCGGTGCAACGGGTGCCTCAAGGGTCGGTAACGGTTTTGGCGGCTGGGCCGACAGCCGGGTGGGTATGGGTTCAATCGCTGGCTTGCTGATCTCCTGCTGTTCGCCGCCTCCCTGCTGGTTTGTCTGGGCAAGAAAATCGGCCTCATCCGGCTCTTTTGGCTTGCGTGCATTGTGTACCACCATCACCTCCAGCGTGCGCGCTGCCGCCTGGGGTTTGGGGGGGGTGACATCGAAGCCGACACCGAGTATCAGCGTAATATGCAGGGAGATAGCGAAGAAGAGCGTGAGGCCCAGGCGGTCGAACGGGCTGATGGTGGCAGGACGACTCATGCGCGCTGGCGTAGCTTCTCTTCAATGCAGTCCATCAGGGTGGCGCTGATGTTGAGGTTGAACTGCCTGTCCAGCTCTCGAATGCAGGTGGGGCTGGTGACGTTGATCTCGGTCAGGTAGTCGCCGATGACATCCAGCCCGGCAAACAGAATGCCGCGCTCACGCAGGGTGGGGCCGACCTCATGGGCAATCCTGAAGTCGTTCCCGGAGAGAGGCTGCCCTCGGCCAGTGCCGCCTGCGGCCAGGTTGCCACGGGTCTCGCCCGGCTTCGGGATGCGTGCCAGCGCATAGGGAACAGGTTCGCCATCAACCATCAGGATGCGTTTGTCACCGGCGCTGATCTCAGGCACGAATTGCTGCGCCATGGTGAACCGGGCGCCATGCCGGGTCAGGGTCTCAAGGATGACATTGGTGTTTGGATCGCCCAGGCGAACCTTGAAGATGGATGCGCCCCCCATCGTTCCCAGTGGCTTGAGGATGATCTCTTGGTGCGCCTCAAGAAAATCAAGGATGCGGCTGTGGCTGCGTGTTACCAGGGTGGGTGCGCAGCACTGTGGAAATTGAGCGGTAAAGAGCTTTTCATTGGCATCACGCAGGCTTTGCGGGCGGTTGACAACAAGGGTGCCATGCTGCTCGGCCTGCTCCAGCAGATAGGTGGTATAGATGTACTCCATATCGAAGGGGGGGTCTAGCCGCATCAGGATCAGATCCAGCTCGTCGAGCGGCGCGGTACGCGCCGATGATAGAGTGTGCCAGTGTGATGGAGTGTCTTCGACCTGAAGCAGTTGCATCTGGCTATAGGCGCGGTCACCTTCAAGAAAAAGGTCGCCCTGCTCCATATACCAGATATCCCAGCCGCGCCTTTGGGCCTCCAGCAGCATTGCGAAGGTGCTATCCTTTTGTATGCTGATGTGCTGGATGGCGTCCATTACAACGCCAACAGAGATGCTCATGATCGGATTGCCATTATGCTCATGTTCAGTGAAGGGTCTAAAATTTCCGGGTTAGTTAAAACAGTCACAGTTACCGGCGGCTTTGGCTGCTACACTATCCTAACCAAAGTGGAGCAGACCCGGAGAGGATAAGTGATTCTCTCTGTATTTCAATCTGTTTTTGGTTCGGTCTCTCCTGGCACCTCGCCCCTGCGGGGCTGGCGTAAAAATCTGCCCCGGGCAGGCTTTTATTCCCTATGGTTTTTGTCAACTAAAATGCTTGTATGTTGCAGTTGGCAACGTCAATTGATATGGTCTGTGCGCTGGCTTGGGGTGGCCCTTTTTGTATGGGCCGTAATTACTACTTTACCTGTCTGACAAGGTGATCAGTGGCAACGGAATATAATAACATCATTGGCTTGAAGGTAATGGTCATTGACGATAGCAAAACGATCCGGCGTACGGCGGAAACCCTGCTGAAGAAGGCGGGTTGCGAGGTGCTGACAGCAACGGATGGTTTCGAGGCGCTGGCCAAGATCGTCGATAGCCGCCCAGACGTTATATTTGTAGATATCATGATGCCGCGTCTGGATGGTTACCAAACCTGCTCGTTGATCAAACACAATGAAGAGTTCAAACGCATCCCCGTCATTATGCTTTCAAGCAAGGACGGGCTGTTTGATCGGGCACGGGGAAGGATTGTTGGCTCGGAACAATATCTCACCAAACCCTTTACCCGGGAAGAGCTGCTGGGAGCGATCAGCACGCATGCCGGGAATATTGATTGAACAGACCGGCCGACAGGCTGTAGATACCAAGGTAACAAACAACGATGACTACAATCCTCATTGTCGATGACTCCCCAACAGAGACGCATATTATGAAAACCCTGCTTGAAAAAGAGGGCTACACACTGCTGCTTGCCGATGATGGGGATAAGGGCGTGGCCGAGGCCAAGCGGGGGCAGCCGGATCTGATCCTGATGGATGTCGTGATGCCGGGCCTGAATGGCTTCCAGGCAACACGGCAGTTGAGCCGTGACCCGGAAACCAAAGGTATCCCGGTGATTATGGTGACCACCAAGGACCAGGAGACAGACAAGGCATGGGGCAAACGGCAGGGTGCGAAAGAGTACATTGTAAAGCCGGTGGCAGCGAAAGAGCTGCTTACAAAGATTCAAGCGGTTCTTGCGGAATAGCGGCCAGGGTAAAACAGCTCGCAAATGATAGATCAAACCTCCCGCTTAGTCTTAAACCTCAAGCAGATAGCATGATGCCGGCCAGGACATCTCATGAACTTGTTCAGCTGCTAAGCGATATCGAACAACGCAGTGTTGCCCGGCTGGCTGTCCTGCCTGAGCTGGAGGATGCGCGTCAGTACTGGGAGGGGCTGATCTTTTCACTGGGCGAGAAGCGTTTGGTGGCGCCGCTGAACGAGGTCGCTGAAATACTGCATTTTCCAACGGATATAACACGGGTACCCGGTACGCATCCATGGGTAAAAGGGGTGGCCAATGTGCGCGGCAGCCTGCTGCCTATCATAGATCTGCAACTGTTTTTGGGCGGTGCGGCGGTGACGACAGACCGGCGCTGCCGGGTGCTGGTTATCAGGCACCAGGATATCTTCAGCGGCCTATTGGTAAAAGAGGTTATGGGGATGCGGCACTTTTCCCAGAAAAACAGGATGGATTACTCACCATCGGGTGCCGGTCTGTTCGAGCGGTTTGTAACAGCAGCATTTGAGCATGATGGAGAATGCTGCCCGGTGTTTGGCATGTTTGCGCTGACCGGTAGCACCGAGTTTCAAATGGCTGCGTTATAGTGCTTATGCTGTTGCCAGTTACGCCCCCGGCCAGATTAAGGATGGCACAGCGACAAGAGATGCTGAAAGTAGCAAACAATACGCTTTCGGGAGAAAGATGAATGAAAGTATCGTCAAAAAATAGCGCCACTGGATCTAACGCATCCATTATTCTGTTAACGGCGCTTCTCATAGCTTCAATTGTTTTGTCACTGCTGGCATTTATCCATGTGACAACCTGGGATGCCCATGACCGGCAATATCTGCTGCGGGCCATGGAGCAGCGGGTGCTCTCTCAGCGGGTAGCCAAATATACCCTGGCTGCATCCATCGGTGACAAGAAGGCATTCAGCTGGTTGAGGGAGACGCGTGATCGTTTTGACCAGATCCTGCTGGAGCTGAAACAGGGGGCGCCAGAGGATGATCTGCCTGCGCACCCTCCGCAGGTGGAACCTGAGCTGGCCGAGCTGGAGGCAGCATGGCAAAAATTAAGCGCAAATACAGATGTTGTGCTGGCCGGTCAGGATGCTGTTCTGCTGGTGAGAGAGTATGCAAACGTCATTGCAGAGACCGTCCCCAAACTGCAAAGGCTGGCAGATGCGATTGCAAAACAGCTGGTTGAACAAGGGGCAGCGCCCCGGCAGATATATATCGTATCGGAGTTGCCGATGCTGGCGCAGCGCATCGGCAATAATGCAAGCCAGGTGCTTGCAGGTGGTGAGGCCGCAACAACCGCCATTGACCAGTTTGCGCAGGATGTGGATCGGTTTGGCAGCATTGTCAACGGTTTGAACAAAGGTGACGAGCGCCTGGGTATAGATCAGATTCAGGAGGAGGGGCTACGGAAAAGAGTGACCGAGCTGAGCCAGCTTTTCGTGCCGCTTGAAGACCATGCCGAAGAGATTATTGATGCCACCCCCAGCCTGCTGCCGGTGCTCAGCGCTGCCAGTACGGTGACCAGTGATTCCGAGGCGGTGAGTGTTGCCGGTGACCGGCTGGTGAACGCGTTTAAACAGTCCCCTGGCCGGTTCCACGTCGGGCCTTACCAGGTTGACTCGCTAACCCCTATTTTTCTGGGTGCGGTAGGCGCGGTGTTTTTGATCTTGCTGGGTTCCGTGCTGCTGGCCAAGGCAAGGCAGCGAGAGGCCGCAAGCCAGCAGCAAAACGAGAAAAACCAGCAGGCCATCTTGCGGCTGCTGGATGAGATGGGCGACCTGGCCGATGGCGATCTGACCGTTACCGCAACGGTGACGGAAGATATCACCGGCGCCATTGCCGACTCCATCAACTACGCCATCGAAGCCCTGCGCGATCTGGTAATGACTATTAACAACACGGCAGACAAGGTCTCCTCATCGGCCCAGGAGAGCCGCGCCACCGCCATGCATCTGGCTGAGTCCAGTGAACATCAGGCAGGGGAGATAACCTCGGCCACGAGTGCGATTCAGGGCATGGCGGGCGCCATTGATGATATGTCCGAGAGCGCAACCGAATCGGCAGAGGTTGCTCAACGGTCAGTGAATCTTGCCGCCAAGGGTGCGAATACCGTGCGTTCGACCATTGAAGGCATGGACACCATCCGTGAGCAGATTCAAGAGACCTCAAAGCGGATCAAACGGCTGGGTGAAAGCTCGCAGGAGATTGGCGATATCGTTGAGCTGATTGAGGATATCGCAGACCAGACCAACATTCTGGCACTTAATGCCGCCATGCAGGCTGCGATGGCAGGCGAGTCTGGCCGTGGCTTTGCCGTGGTGGCGGATGAGGTGCAGCGGCTGGCTGAGCGATCCAGCAACGCAACCAAGCAGATTGAAGCGCTGGTAAGGACCATCCAGGCCGATACCAATGAAGCGGTCAGCTCAATGGAAGCCAGCACCACCGGAGTGGTAAAGGGCGCGAACCTGGCGGAAAACGCAGGTGAAGCGCTGAAAGAGATTGAGACAGTATCCGGCTACATTGCAGACATGACGGGTAAAATCGCAAAATCGGCACAGCAGCAATCGGCCGAGGCAGGGCGCATCAACGAGACAATGAGCATCATCCAGGAGATTACCAAGCAGACCTCAGACGGCACCGCGCAGACGGCATCATCTATTGGGCTGCTTGCAGATACGGCGGATGAATTGCAGCAGTCTGTATCTGGATTCCGGTTACCGGAATAATCACGCTTCCCTCTTAGGATCTGGTGCGCATGAAAGACGCCCGAGAACACAGCATGTTGCCGTGGGTTAAAAATGAGCTTGACGAGCTTATAGCCCAGGCGCGTCACGCGCTGGAAGAGTATGCAGAAGAGGGTGGTGAGCAGGACTCCATTCAAACCTGTATCGAGAGACTGCATCAAATCTACGGCACCCTGCGGATGGTTCAACTCTTTGGCGCAGCCATGCTGGCAGAGGAGATGGAGCTGGCAGCAAGGGCGCTGGAGCAGAACCAGGTCTCGCACCATACCGAGGCCGCCGAGACCCTGATGCGTGCCTTGATCACCCTGCCGGACTATCTTGAAAAGATGCAGTCCGGGTATCGTGATATCCCCATACTCGTCCTGCCGCTAATGAATGATCTGCGGGCGGCCAGGGATGCCGACCTGCTCTCTGATGTTGCGCTGTTTGCCCCGGCACTTGAGTCCAAACTGGCATTTGATCAGGCGGATGTGCTGGTCAATGAGAAGTTGCCCCAACTGGCGCGGCGACTGCGCTATAACTACCACAAGGGGCTGCTGGGCTGGTATCAGGGCAAGAATCAGGAGGAGGCGCTTGGCCACCTTGAAAAGGTGACCGGCAAACTGGAGAAGTCCGCAGGCAGCAAGAGCGCAAGGCAGCTCTTCAGGATTGCCCGGGCAGCCATTGTTGCATTGAAAGAGCGCGCCATTGAACCCGGCATTGCGGTCAAACTGCTGCTGGGCCGGCTGGATCGCCAGATCAAGCGGCTGACAGACCACGGCGAAGCGGCGCTGAAAAACACGGCCGCCACCGATCTGCAGAAAAACCTGCTCTACTACATTGCCCAGGCAGAGACAGAAAATGAGCTGGTCCAGTCCATAAAGGATGCCTTTGAACTGGAGCTTATCCTGCCCAGTGCTGAAGAGGTTGAAGCCGGGCGCGAAGAGCTTTCCGGGCTGAACCGTGAGCTGCTGGAATCGCTGCACGATGCAATACAGGCGGATCTTCTTCATATCAAGGATCAGCTGGATCTCTTTATTCGCAGCAGCACAAAGAACACGGAAGAGCTCAAAGGGCTGGAACAGCCACTGCGCAAGATTGCCGATACCCTCGGCATGGTCGGTCGGGGCGAACTGCGTGAGCGCATGAAAGGCCAGGCAAACCGCATCAACGAGGTTGCTGCGGGCGACACTGCCCCGGATGAAGCGGTGCTGATGGAGATTGCGGGCGACATCCTGTTTGTTGAGAGCTCACTCAGAAATCTGGTTCCGGCGCATGCGGCGCCGGCGGCTATAGAGAAGGCCCGGCAGATTGGCATCACGCCTGAAAAAGAGGGCGAGTTCAGCCGCCTCGTCCAGGTTGTATTCAGTGAAGCGGGCCTGGATCTGGCGCACATAAGGGAGTCTATTGCGGCCTTTATTGAATCGCCGGATGACAAAAGCCAGATTGCCGAGGTGCCGCAGCGATTCTTCACGGTTGCCGGCGCACTGAAGATGCTGGGGCTGACCGATGCGTCAGAGCTGCTGGAGTTTACAGCTAACTATATCAATGACCAGTTCATCCACAAGGGCAGCGTACCAGATGCCGCACAGACCAATGCCCTGGCGGATGCCATCACCAGCCTTGAGTACTATATGGAGGCGGTGGTTGAGGGGCGCAGCGGGCAGGATGCCATTCTTGAAGTGGCGCATCACTCGCTTGACCTGCTGGGGTGGTGTCCGGGTGAAGACTCTATGTCAGCGGATGCCGGACGGTCTGAAGCCACAGATGCAACGGATGCAACGGATGCAGAGGACAAACCGGCGCTGTCTGACCTGCCGGAGCCTGCCGGGGAGAGGCCGGAATCACCCCCCTCTGCGGCAAAGCCAGCACTTGATGATCTCGACTCTGAAATCATCGATATATTCGTAGAGGAGGCGAGAGAAGAGCTTGCCGTAATCCAGGAGTACCTGCCCCGCTGGCGTCGATGCCAGGACGATACCGGCGCCTTGATCACCTTTCGCAGGTCGTTTCATACACTAAAGGGCAGTGGCCGGCTGGTTGGCGCAAGGGATATTGGCGAGCTGGCCTGGGCCATTGAAAACCTGCTTAACCGGGTCATTGACCGAACCGTACTGCCCAGCGCGCACATCTTTGCGGTACTGGATGAAGCCATGGCGCTCTTGCCGCAACTGATTGACCGGCAAGAGGCCGGAGAGCAGACAGGGTTTGATGTGCAGCCCCTTATCGACAAGGCGATGGCGCTGTCAGAGCAGAAGCAGGCTGAAAGCCAGCCAGAGGCACCGCTGCCAGAAAGCGACTCTCCCGGCAGTGAAGGTGAGCATGCAGCTGCCGTTGCAGAGCGCGCTGAAACGGAGGAGCCCGCTGGCCCTGCACCTGCCATATCAATGGAATCAGAGCTGCTGAAGATATTTGCAAAAGAGACGCAGGAGCATCTTGCGGTTGTACAGGAGTTTCTGGACAGATGTGAAACAAGCGTCCATCAGCACCCGGATGAGCGGCTTTTGCGTGCATTTCACACACTGCATGGCAGCGCCCATATGGCCGAGGTGGGCGCCATGGCGCAGGTCAGCAAGGCGCTGGAGGCGCTGGTTAACGAGCTGATTTTAATGAACCAGCCAGCCAGTGACCGGGCGCTTGAACTGATCTCTGCGGGCATTCAATGCCTGAAAAAACTTTTGGCATCAATCAATGCCACAGATGCAGAGATACCGGATTGGCAGACCCTGGTGGCCAGTACCCGCCAATATATGCTGGATCTTGACGGGCCAACCTCGCAACTGCTCTTGTCGGAAGAGTCGCCGATTGATATAGGCGGGCTGGAGCTGGATGGCGAATCCGGGCTGCTTCTGGAGTCTGATGATCTCTCTGCCGAAGAGACCTTGCTGCAACTGGATGAGTCATCCCTGATTTTGGAGGAAGAGGATACAGAATCAGATCTGCTGAGCAGTGAAGGGCTGCTGCTGGGTGAAGATTCAGTGTTATCCGGGCTGGAACAGCCCATATCAGAGCCCCGGAGTGAAAGCATTTTAACAGAGGCGCTGGATTCAGATAGCCTGCTGCTGGATGGAGACTCTGCACTGGTTATTGATTCTGCACTGGTTATTGATGAAGTATCGCCATTGGCCAGAGAGGAGATCGTCGCTGGTGAGCGGCTGCCGGAAGAAGATGTAGCGCATGACGATGCCGCTGACAGTGCAAGCGTGGTGGGTGAAGAGGGTGCCGCCCCGGCAGCGGAAGATGAAGTGGCAGAGGGGACGGACGAGGCTGACCAAGAGCTGGTTGATATCTTTCTTGATGAAGCGCGAGAGCTGATTGATCTGCTTGAGACCTCGCTTCAGGAGTGGACCCTGGCCCCCGACAACCACCAGATGCTGGCGGAGCTGCTGCGGACACTGCACACCCTGAAAGGCGGCGCCCGCCTCTCCGGGCTAACGCCGATTGGTGATTTGAGCCACGCCTTTGAGTCGCTGCTTGAGGCGGTAGAGGAGGGGCGGGTTGCGGTATCCCCCGGGCTGTTGGCATTGGCGCTTCAGGCAGCGGACCACCTGCTGGAACAGGTTGACGAAGCGACCAAGGGCCGCCCCGTTACCGCTGCTGACGAGTTGATCGTCACGCTTGAAATCTGCCTGACCGGGGATGACAGCGTGTTGGCTGATCTCCCGGCTTCTGGCCTGGTGTCCGAATCTGAATTGGCGTCCGAGTCGGAGCTGTTAGCGGAGTCTGAGCTGTTGTCAGAACCAGCTGACCAACCAAAGGAGGAGACCGGAGAGGGCAAGGAGGCAACTGACGGGCAGATAGAGGCGCCACAGGTCAGCATAAAAAGGGAGCCAGACACCACAGAACCCCAGGCCCAAAAGAGCCGCATTCGGGTGCGCTCCGAACTGCTGGACCGGTTGGTTAATAATGCCGGTGAGGTGAGTATTTATCGTGCGCGTCTGGAGCAGCAGAACGGAGACCTGAGTTTTAATCTCTCCGAGCTTGACCAGACGGTCAACCGCCTGCGCGACCAGCTGCGCAATCTGGAGATTGAGACAGAGGCGCAGATTCTGTTTCGCTATGATCGGGAAAAAGAGGTGGGTGGAGATAATGCGGAGCAGGCCTTTGACCCGCTCGAACTGGATCGCTTCTCCAACATGCAGCAGCTATCGCGCAGCCTGATTGAAACAGTCAACGACCTGGTCAGCATCAAAGAGCTGATGGAGGAGCTGGCAAAGGATAACGAAACACTGCTGATGCAGCAGTTCAGGGTGGCAACTGATCTGCAGGATGGCCTGCTGCGTACCCGAATGGTCCCCTTTTCACAGGTTATCCCAAGGCTGCACCGCGTAGTGCGTCAGACATGCAACCAGCTGGGCAAAAATGCCTCGCTGGAGGTGCAGGGGACAGAGGGCGAAATGGATCGTGGCATCCTTGACCGCATCCTGTCACCACTGGAGCATCTGCTGAGAAACGCCGTATCGCACGGCATCGAGCCACCCAAGGAGCGGTTATTGGCAGGCAAGGAGAGTACAGGGGTTATCCTCCTGTCGCTCGCGCGCGAAGGGACCGATGTATTGATCACCGTTGCAGACAACGGGGCGGGGCTCAAGCTGGAGAGCATTCGCCAGCGCGCAATAGAAAAAGGGCTGCTAAACAGCGACACAGAGATCTCCGACAATGATCTGATGCAGCTGATCCTTGAGCCGGGGTTTAGCACCGTCGACGAGGTGACACAGATCTCCGGGCGTGGCGTCGGCATGGATGTTGTGGTTAGCGAAATAAAGCAGATAAACGGCTCGCTGGAGATCGCGTCAGAGCCTGGCCAGGGCACCCGCTTTACCATCCGGCTGCCGCTTACCCTGGCCATCAGTGATGCCCTGCTGGTACAGATGGGCGATGACATCTATGCCGTCCCCCACGCCTGTATCGAGGGTGTAGTCCGCATTGCGGTATCCGACCTGCAATCATATTACGATGGCGAGCAGGAGCGCTTCTCCTACGCAGGGCGGGATTATGCCGTACGCTATCTGGGCAGCATGCTGGGCACCCTGTCGCCAAATCTGGCAGATCAGAAGAGAAAATGGCTGCCCATGCTGCTGGTTCGCTCAGGTGAACGCAGGATCGCCCTGCAGGTTGACGGCTTAGTGGGCAACCGGCAGATTGTCGTGAAGTCGGTTGGCCCCCAGCTGAGCTCCGTGCGCTGGATTACGGGTGGCACCATTCTGGGTGATGGCCGCGTTGCGCTGATTCTTGATGTGAATGCCCTGGTGCGTACCGTCGTGGTGCAACCTGTAGCCAGGGCAGGGGAACCGCAGCAGCAGGAGAAGAGCATCTCTACTGCGCCAACCATCATGGTCGTGGATGACTCCATCACCGTGCGGAAGGTGACCACCCGCCTGCTGGAGCGGCATGACATGAATGTCATGACGGCAAAGGATGGCGTGGATGCGATAGAAAAACTCCAGGATCACATCCCGGATCTGATGCTGCTGGATATTGAAATGCCGCGCATGGATGGCTTTGAAGTGGCGCGTCACATGCGCAACTCACCACATCTCGACCATATCCCTATCATTATGATCACCTCCCGAACGGGGGATAAACACCGCAATCTGGCGTTCAAGCTGGGCGTCAAAGGCTACCTGGGCAAGCCCTACCAGGAGATCGACCTGTTGCGTGATATTAATGCACTGCTGGGAACAACAGGATGAACCAACTACCACTTGAGGTGCGCGCTGTTTTGCTGCCTGTGCATCATGGGCAGCTGCTGCTGCCGAATGCATCGGTGGCAGAGATTGCCGCTTTTCGGGAACCCGCTGAACTGCCCGGCAGCCCGGAGTGGTTACTGGGCATGATCAGCTGGAGGTGGAGAGAGATCCCGCTGGTCTGCTTTGACACGCTGGTGGGGAGAGCGCCTGAAAAGAGAGGTATTCGTGCGCGTATTGCCATCTGCTATACCCTGGGCGAGGATGCCAAACGCCCCTTTCTGGGTATTTTGACCCAATCCGTGCCACACCTGACGCGCGCGACAGAGGATACAGTGAGGCCTGACCCGGCACCTTCCGAGCTTGGAGATGGCGTTATTGAGCAGGTGCTGGTAAACGGTGAAAAGGCGTGGATTCCCGACCTGGATGTTATGGAATCAATGGTTGAAGCGGCGCTAAAAGTCGCCCCATAATATCTGCATGGCCGCCAGTGCGGCAATGGGTGCTGTCTCGGTGCGCAGTATCCTTGGCCCAAGTTTTACCGCTGTAAAGCCGCACGCCTCTGTAGCGGCTATCTCCTTTCCACTCAGCCCGCCTTCCGGGCCGACCAGCAGCAGAATGGACTCTTGAGGTGGCGCCAGCGTGTTCAGCGACTGGGTGGCGCTGGGGAGGAGTATCAGGCGCGTCCCCTGCCGGGCATGAGCGACCCACGCATCAAACGGCTGTGGCCGCTCAATCACCGGGAGACAGCTTCTGCCTGACTGCTCAGATGCAGCGATGGCGACATTTTGCCAGTGAGCCAGCCGCCGCTCCATCCGCTCCCCTTTTAATTTGACCACCGTGCGCTCGGTAAAAAGGGGTACGAAACAGCCTATGCCAAGCTCTACCGCCTTCTGTAGTGCGTAATCCATACGCTCGCCTTTGGAGATGCCCAGGGCCAGGGTGAAGTGAAGCGGCGGTTCAGCCTGGCTTTTGGTGACGGAGACTATGCTGGCCTCCACGTTCTGCCTGCTACAGCTTTGCAGAATGGCGCCGTATTGCTGCCCATTGCCATTGAAAAGGCTCACCCTCTCCGCAGGGCGGAGGCGCAGAACCTGGCAGATGTGGCGGGCGGGGGACTCCTCCAGCGTAATGGTCATGCCAACAGCCAAGGGTTGACGGGTATAGATATGGGGAGTGCGCATGGGCTCTCGATCCGGGGCTATCTTTTAACCTGGAAAAATCGGTTGAATGGGTGCCGTGGCGGTGCAGCATGAAAAATCCCCGGTGCAGTGGCAAGCCGTACCGGGATATTGCATCGCATTTTGCAGCAGAGGTGGCCTTACTGCTGTCCAGCAGCCTTTTGGGTCAGATAGCGGCTTAACCGGTCTGGCGGCACATAGCCTGGCAGCTTCTCTCCATCCTCCAGCACCAGTGCGGGTGTCCCGCGGATGCCCATCTGCTCCCCCAGGGCATAGTGGCTGCTGACAGGGTTTTCGCAGCTTCTCATCTCGATCTTTTGCCCGCTCTTGGCCAGGGTCATGGCCTCGTTTCTGTCATCAGCGCACCAGACTGCTATAGCCTTGCGGGCCGATTGGCTCTGCATGCCGGCCCGGGGGAAAAACAGGTAGCGGATGCGAATGCCGTGCGCCAGATACTCATCCATTCGGGCATGCAGTTTGCGGCAGTAGCCACAGTCAATATCGGTAAAGATGGTGACGGTGTGTTTGGTCTCTTTCGGTTCGTAGATCACCATGCTCTCTTCGCCAACGCCTGCTATTGCGTCAGTGGCGGCCTGTGCTACCCTGGGCGCAGTCAGGTTCTCCCTGGTTTCAAGATCAATGATGTTGCCCTGAATCAGGTAGCGCCCATCCTGGGTTACATAGAGCACATCCGGCCCTACAACTACCTCATACAGCCCCGGTACAGGCGCCGGGGAGATCGATGCCCCCTTTAACCCGGGAATCATCCGTTTCAGGTTCTTTGTGGCCTGCGCTGTTTTATCCTTGTCTATCGCAGCCTCTGCCACTGCTGGCGGGCCAGGCACGACGGCCATCAGCAGGAGGGCAATGCCAGGCACTGCCAGGCTCCTCATTGGGGTTTTAATTAAATGCATTCGCTAGTCCCTAAAGTTTATGTATTGAAATGGCAAGCCAAAATCACTCTCTTTTAGCAGCGCAATCACCTGCTGCAGGTCATCACGCTTTTTGCCGGTTACCCGTACCTGTTCACCCTGCACCTGGGCCTGCACCTTCAATTTGGCGGCCTTGATTGCTTTAACCACCTTGCGGCAGGTGTCGGAATCAATCCCCTGCCGGATGATGATCTGCTGACGTGCGGCATTGATTGTGGTCTCCGGCTCCTTGATATCCATGCTGCCAATATCAACTTTGCGTTTGACCAGCTTTTTTTCCAGAATATCCAACATCTGTTGCAGCTGGAACTCAACATCGGCTCGCAGCGCAATCTCTGCCCCATTCTGCTCGAATTTTGCATCCACGCCCTTGAAGTCAAAGCGGGTGCCAACCTCGCGGTTGGCCTGGTCTACGGCGTTGCGCACTTCCTGCAAATCCACCTCGGAAACGACATCAAATGAAGGCATGGCATACTCCTGCTGTTATTTGTAGTCGAAGGCTACCACATCTGAAGGGGTGGGATCAGCCTCGCGGGTGGTGCTTTGCATGCAGGCTCTTCAGCCGCTCTCGTGCAACATGGGTATAGATCTGGGTGGTGGAGAGGTCACTGTGCCCCAGCAGCATCTGCACCACTCGCAGGTCAGCGCCGTGATTAACCAGGTGGGTGGCAAAGGCGTGCCGCAGGGTGTGGGGTGAGATCGGCTTGGCGATCCCGGCCTGCCGGGCATGCTTTTTGATGAGATACCAGAAGGCCTGCCGCGTCATGCCGCTGCCGCGACGGGTGGGGAAGAGCGCGCTGCAGGGGCGTTCACCCAGAAGATCATGGCGTGGCCCCTGGTTGAATCTCTCCAGCCACTCTATGGCCTCGTCCCCCAACGGCACCAGCCGCTCTTTGCCCCCTTTGCCGGTGATACGCACCACGCCCTGGGTCAGACTTACCTGGTCTGGCCGCAGCATCACCAGCTCTGACACCCGCAGCCCGGTGGCATAAAGCACCTCCAGCATCACCCGGTCACGAAAGCCTTCAGGTTCCCCTCTGTTGGGTGCATTCAGCAGCGCCTCCACCTCTTGCTCTGTGAGTGACGTGGGGAGCGGTCGCCCCAGTTTGGGTGAGGCAATCTGTGCGCTGGGATCAAGCTCAATTGTCCCTTCACGCAGGGCATGTTGATAAAATTGCCGCAGACAGGAGAGGATGCGTGCGCTGGAGCGGGCGCTGTACCCCTGGTTGTGCAATAGGGCGAGGTAGTCCCCCAGATCATCCGGCCTGGCCTGTAGCAGGCATCGCTCTCTTTTCTCTTGCAGCCACTTGGCGGCTGCGCGCAGATCAGATTGATAGGCCGCCAGTGTATTTTGGCTCAGCCCCCGCTCCATCCAGAGGGCATCAGCGAAATGTTCGATAACAGCGGCATCCGGCTCGCAGCTCAAAGGGTCACTCCCTCATGCGCCAGCAGCCAGCCCTTAATGGAGATGTTGCGCCCCCGGGTCTGCCCGGCAAAACCGCCCGGGCCATTGGCGGCAACCACTCGATGGCAGGGTACCACTACCGGCAGCGGGTTGTTGCGGCAGGCATTGCCGACGGCTCGCGGGCCTGATCCCAGTGCCCTGGCAATCTCACCATAGGTGCGCACCTCTCCCATCGGGATCTGCTGTAGCTGCCACCACACCTTTTGCTGGAAGGCTGTACCGGCGGGCTGCAATGGAAGTGAAAAATGCCAGTCTGCCTGTTTGAAGTAGTGTTGAAGCTGTGCAGCCACCTGGGCAGCGGGTTTATCTTCCGCTGCCTGTAGCGCTGTCTCGTCAGAGAGAAAGCCGATCCTGCAGAGCTGCCCCCTCTCCATTACAATGCCCAGAGGGCCAATGGGGCTGGGGATGATGGCCTGGTAAGATGTTGTGGCGTTCATTGTTTAGTGATCGGAGCAGGTCATATAATAGGGTTAGCTTCCCTGCAGCGTGACAGAGAGGCCCGACAGGAAATATCACGATGTATAAAAACATAATCTCTTCCATCCTGCTAATGGTTGTGATCATTTCAGCGCCGGGGTGCAAAGGGTCGCTGGAGCGGGTCTACTCGCTAGGGGAGAATGTCGACCCTGATGACCCCATGAGCAGAAGGTTTGCCGCCAGCACGGCAAAAAAGCCTGAAAGCCGATGTAAAAAGGAGCTGGCCTTTGGCTATTACTGCCTTGGAGGCAGCATCAAGGAGCTGCTGGATCAGCGCAGCCCTTTGCGCCAGCATACCGAAGATGGCCTCTATGTTTTTGATTTTCGTGAGCGCCGGGGGCTGACCACCATCACCGCATTTCAGGGCAAGATACTCTCTGTCAGCCGCAGTGACCGGCCGGCAAACTGGCAGACGGCCATAACCGTCAGGCAGCGCGTTGAGGCACTTTATGGCAAACCCGATGACAGAAGCACCTTTGCCGCAGATATCAGCACCCCACGCCAGTTGGAGTTTGCTGTCTACAAGAAGAGGGCCAAAGCCCACTATGTCTGGCCCATGTCAGGCTGGCGCATTGATGTGGTTTGGGACAATATCCGCAATATCGACATCACCTTTCTCGATGAGGAGCTAAACAGAAGCTATCTGGCCAGTCAGAAGCGCCTGGGCCAGGATATGAACCGGGATCACTGAAATCAAATATGAGACGACCCAATCACCGTACCACTGCACTGCTGCTCTCTTCGCTGCTGTTTAATTCTGTCCCGTTAAGCGCAGCTGCCTCAAGCCATGCAGAGCAACTTGAGACAGAACGGGAGAGGCTGAAATCAGAGACCCGGATGATAAAAGAGCAGATTCAGGCTGAACGGGCCAGGGTTGAGCAGCTAAAGCGCCGGATTGAGCTTTTCCGGGCGCAAAATCAAGCAGCTGACCAGCGCATCCTTGAAGAGATGCAGCGCTATGACGATGATGAAATATAGGCTCAGGCGCGGTATGAGGCGGCAAGTGGTTTTTATCCACAAATCCTGTGGATAACTGTGTGCAAAAAAGCGCTCACTACAGGCCTGGCCCGTATGGATGCAAGGTTGTATTTAAAATGACCATTTTTTATACATAACGAAATATCTCTTTTAATTTCAGTTTGTTACTGGCTAATTAACATAGATCAATTTTGCGCCTTCAACGGCGTGCATCGGCGATCTGCTGCCGGTTTGGGTATTGTGCATAATAACCCCCTAAAGACAGTATGTTATGTCACAATCCAGCACTATTACTGGAAGAGATGCCCCCAAGTTAGAGATGCGCAATGCCACACATTCAAAGCAATTTTTGGAGGGAGAAAGCCCTCAGCCAGCTGACCCGTGAGGAGTGGGAGGCGCTGTGCGATGGCTGTGCAAAGTGCTGCCTGCACCGGCTGGAAGATGAGGAGACACGGGAGATTCACTTCACCAACATTGTCTGCCGCCTGCTGGATGTGGAGACTGCGCAGTGCACCCGCTATCCTGAACGCTCTGTATTGGTGCCAAATTGTGTCACCATGACACGGAAGGATCTGGCTGACCCCTACTGGCTACCCACAACCTGCGCCTATCGCCTGTTGGCAGAAGGGAAAGAGCTACCCGAATGGCACCCGCTGCGCTCCGGTGACCCGGAGAGTGTTTTCAATTCAGGCCACTCCATTCTTGGTCGGGTGGTCTGTGAAACCGAGGCGGATGAGCCTGAATTCCACATGATCGACTGGATCACTTAAACTTGGGTTACACTCTGCACCCCTCAATCCGCAGTTTATAGGCGAGTGATGAGCAAAATACCTACCATTAGCCAGTTTCTTGAGAGCAACAGCACCCGGCTGTACCTGTTTGATATGGGGCGGCGGGTGGTCAGGATTCCACGCAGGCAGTTTCTGAAATTTGAGCACGGTGAGGTCAGCTACCCCTTTCCGCTTCAGCGGAAGGCCTGGTTTGGTATCCTTTTTCAGGAGCAGGAGAGGGAGCCATTTATCTGGTTTTTGCAACTGCCACTGGATGAGCTGGGACAGCTGGTACCTGCCGCCAGGGATGATTTTCTGCACCGGCTGCTGGGTCGGGTTGATGAAAACCTTCGGGCGGTAAAAGAGGGGCAACAGCTGGAGAGCGTACTCAAGGATAACCCCTACTGCTTCAAGCCCAAGGATGAGCGGCTGGCGGTCTTTCATGCCAAGGCGGCACGGGCGCTCAAGCGGCAGCCCTCAAAATACTACATCCATGCGCAACAGTATTTTTCTGGAGAGCTGGGGTGGGATCAGTGGCCCTTTGTCGGTTATCAGGGGATAGCGGATATGGCGGTGCGGCAGCATGAAAAGGAGAATAACCGGCACCTGAGCCAGGCCATCCCGCAACTACCGGTGCGCCCTTTCGAGGCGCTGTGTCACTGCCTGGAAAATGAGGAGATTACGCTGGATATTACCCAGGCGCTGCTGGATCGTGCCAAAACAGAGCTGGCTGAAGCAGCCCCCGATCTGGCCATTATCAGCAGCGCTATTCGAGGAGCTGCCCAATCCTGCGCAGCCGCTCTGCGCAGAGAGCTGCTGCATGCTGTGTTGAACCGGCCTGATATCTGTACGCCCGATCTGTTGATTGCCATCAGTGGAAGGGCATGGGAGTCATTAAAGGAGGCGGAGAGCGGGCGGCTCTATCTTGAGCGGTTGGCAGAAAACAGTGCCGGGCAGCCATTTTTCAGTCAGAGCCTGGCGGATCTGCTCTATCTGCCCGGGATGCGTGAACCCCTGTTGAGGCTCATCCGTGATCCTGATCGATCTGAGCGGCTTTCGCAGGCTGTTGGGGAGATGTTTGGTTGAATATTATGATTATGGGTCTATGCGGGGATCATAGGCTGTGCTCTCGTCAAGCCACCCCAAAAAGGTGTCTGCCGGTAGTGGGGCGCTGATAAAATAGCCCTGAAGGGTATCGCAGCCCAGCTCCTGCAGATAGCGCCACGCCTCTTCTGTTTCGACGCCCTCTGCCACAACAGAGAGCCCAAGGCTGTGCGCCAGGGTCACGGTTGAGGAGACGATCATGGCGTCGTTCTCGTTTCCCAGCATATCAAATATGAAACCCTGGTCGATCTTCAGCTCATGCACCGGCATTTTTTTGAGATATGAGAGCGAGGAGTAGCCTGTGCCGTAGTCATCAATCGACAGTACAACGCCCAGGGATTTCAGCTCATCCAGCACAATCAGGGAGCTTTCTGGATCAAGCATAAAAACAGATTCCGTCACCTCCAGCACCAGTTTTTCAGGTGCCAGCTTTGATTTCTCCAGCAGCTCTGCCACTTTGGATGGGAGCGAAAGGTCGATCAGGTTATGGGCTGATATGTTTATCGATATTTTGATATCCAGCCCCCCCTGCATCCATGCTGCACACTGGCTCAATGCCTCTTGCATGACCCACTGTGTCAAAGGGCCAATCAATCCGGTCCTCTCTGCAAGCGGGATGAACTCTTCCGGCCCGATAAATCCGTGCCCTGGGTGGTGCCAGCGGGCGAGTGCTTCAACACCTTCAAGCCGCCCTGTTTTGCCATTGATCTGGGGCTGGTAGTAGACCATCAGTTCACCTGCATCAATGGCCTGGCGCAGCTCGCCCACCAGGGTTAACCGATGCACACTGTAATTGTCCATGCTGCTGTCATACAGCTCGCACCGCTTGTTGAGCGCCTTGGCCTGGCGCATGGCCACATCTGCGCAGCGAATGAGGAGCAGTGATATATTTCCATGTTCGGGAAACTTGGCAACGCCCGTAGTTACCTCGATGGGCAGTGCAATGCCATCCACGGTAACAGGGATGCTGAAAAGCTGTTTTATCCGTTTAACCGAGACCCCCATTAGTTCGGGTGGTGGTGCCGGAAGCAGTACCGCAAACTCATTGCCTCCCAGGCTGGCGACAATGGTGGCATCCGTCATTCCGTTGTGCAGTCGCTGTCCAACCTCCTGCAATACACGGTCGCCAACATCGTGTCCCAGGGTGTCATTGATCTCTCGCATCCGATCGACGTCCATCAGCATCAATACATAGCCCTGCTCGCCCTCTTTGGCATCCTGAATGAGCTTGCTCAGTTGTATATCAAGATTTTTGCGATTCGGCAGCCCTGTTAAGGCATCATGCAGGGATTGGTGTTCTATCTCTGATGTGTATGCCTTCTGTATCTCCAGTCTGGCCTGGGTTGCTGCAATTATCTTTTGTTGCCGATCTGCCAACTGTTTTTCGGCCTGATTGAGTATGAAATAGAACATCACCAGCAGGATCAGCCCAGTGGTGAAAGCAATGGCGGAGATAAAAATTATCGTGTTATGCACGCCATAAGCGCGAGAGGTGTAATCCTTGAGTACCAGCAGGTTGCCAATATGTCTGTTTTCCACATCAATAACAGGGATAGATGCCGCCTGGTAGAGGCGGTTATCAATATCCAGTTCCATTATCAAGCCGGTATCGGGAAGATGTGGAAGTGTAAGGGCATTTAGTTTGTCGGCAGGGAAGTTGCGCGGTGCCACCAGTGAGATAACCGAGTGCTCAAATTGATCCCAGTTGGCCGCCCGGTTCATCATGCGCATGCCAGATTCCCATCCCTTTCGGCTCAAAAAATCTTTCGATACCAGCAGCACGAGTGTGGTTTTGAATGTTGATGCAAGCTCACGGGTCTTCCTTCCTATCTCTTCGCCCAGCTCAATGTAACCAATCCGTTTGGCGCCATCCCATAACGGCATGACCACTCGCACAGTCAATGACCCCATCAATCCCAGTTCAACCCCCGACGCCAGTTGCCCGCTCTTCTCTGCCTGTATAGCACTGGATCGCTCAATGGTATCCCCATACTGCTCCGGGTGATGTACCCGCAGAATACTCTTTCGCTGATTGTCATAAAAGTAGAGGTGGGTAATGTGATGGTTGTTGCGTAGCTGCTCAAAAACAGGCTGCATTATGGTCAATAATTTGTCTCTATCCTTTTCATGCAAAGCATCCAGCACCTCTTTGTTTTCAAGGATGCCGGGGAGCGCCAGCGAGAGCTTGTTCACGCTGCTGCGGATCAGGCTGGCGTAGCTCCCTTTAATGGCAGCAATATTGTCCTGGAAATCAGCATTGCGGTGCTTTTTTTCTTCCTGATATATGCCTAGCAGTGAAACTGCAAACAGGAATATGCAGGCAAGGGAAAAAGGGATAAGCACCTGGGCTTTCAGCTTAATAGTGCCTTTATGATTTTTAGTTGCGCTATGCATATAAACCAGCTGTGGTATACAACAATAAAGCCCATTTGAAGCTATGGGCAGGCGGCGTTGATTTATTGCTTCTGAGCCTTTTACAAAATACAAAAGGCTAATGGCTTATTGGGATGCGATCAGTATAAGCCATTGATTTTTATCTGCCATAGAGGCGGTTTTGCAAGAATCTCTTCTGGTATAGATTATAGGGTTATATTGTTCACATTTCCTGAAATAAAGGAATGTAGTGCTTAATCATGGGTGGTTTGGAGGCTATTTGACCTGGCCAGAGCAGTTGGGGCCTGCTGCTCTGGCCAGGCCATACTCCTGGGGTGGCGGCGAATGGCTTTCCCATAATCATATTTGCCAGCCACAGAGAGGTCAGGAGATTAGGCAGCGGGGTATTGGTGTAGCTGTATATTGATATGGTTTTTCTGTGACTCAAAAGGCAAAAGGCGGTAGATCACAGCTTTTGCCGCAGGTTAATATGTCCTGTATTCCGCCAGCTTTTTGGCAACAAGCAGGTCATTTATATTTTCGCCATTGTGCCAGATCTCTGCCAAATAGCGTCCATATTTCCCTTTTTTATCGTGGATTGTTCTGACGATTACAGGCTTGTCCAGGACTCTGTTTCGCAACCAGTCACGGGAGATCCGTCCCTGCTCCCGGCTTTCGCCTCGCATCTCTGGGGCATTGATCCTGCTCAGCCTTAACCGCTCTTTGTTTTTCCAGACCCCCATCCCCAGGTCAATATTTGCTGTTACTGTGTCGCCGTCGTATACAGCAGTAATATGTGCCATGTAGGTAAATAGCTGTTCCTCTAGGAGCCTGTCGGGCTTAGGATGAACTGGCTGCGGAAGTGGGAGAGCGGCTCAAATATCCCCGGTTTTTCGTTGCGTAGGCCCACTATGCGCCTCAAAACCAGGAATATTTGCGCTCACTCTCCCACTCCCTCGCTACAATCCACCTAAGCCCGACAGGCTCCTAGATGTTCCATAATTTTAGTTTCCATAGGTGAAGCCTGGACCCATGCCTTCAGGGCGGATGCAGGTGTAAAGCAGGCAACATCTCACATTAGTTCACTTTTTGATACTCTTCTGTGCGTAAGGGGCGGCACTCCATCCTGCACGGTATACAGGGTGCATTCGCGGATCTATTACCCGGCTGCATGCATTAAATGCGAACGATTCGCGTTTACACCTGTATGCAGTTGCTTTATAATCAGTGTCCATCAAGGT
>WFXD01000030.1 GCA_015490795.1 Gammaproteobacteria bacterium | reverse complement strand
TAGGTGGATTGCAGCGAGGGAGTGGGAGAGTGAGCGCAAATATTCCCGGTTTTGAGGCGCATAGTGGGCCTACGCAACGAAAAACCGGGGATATTTGAGCCGCTCTCCCACTTCCGCAGCCAGTTCATCCTAAGTCCGACAGGCTCCTAGGCTCACTATACCAAGCGGCCGTTGCTATACTGTTCTGAATGCTATTTCCTGAATAAAACGACCTGACCATGAAACTCAAAACAGCCTTTATTGGCTTGCTCATCCTTGCCGGAACCCTGTTTGGTGGCGCCAAGGGATACATCTACTACCAGGTCTCAAGTGAGCTGGATAAAATAATTCCACTGGCCAGCCCCTTTGCAGAGATCAGATACCAGGGCATCGGTTCAAGTCTTGAAGGCAGCATCACGGTTGAAAACATCAGCATCTACCCGTCAGACAGCAGTGATGAGATCTCCATTGAATCAGCTCAGATAGCAGGGGATGGCCTGCCATTTCTCTATCGATTAATGGTGGGAGACTTTCAAAACAGCCCCCCTGAAAAATTCAGGCTCTCCATTAAGGGGTTCAGTATTCCACTGGATGGCGACCTTGCTGCCCGCTACAGCAATATGCTGGAGGGTGCCAAGCAGGCATCAGGGGTTAAAGACCTGGATGGCTGCGGATTAATGACCGGGCTTTCGCTCGATCTGCTGGGTGCATTGGGTTTCTATGCCATCACCATGGATACCTCACTGGATGTTGACCTTGACCCGGCAACAGGGCGTGCCGAGATGCAGATAGGTTTCGATCTGCGGGGTGTTGAATATTCACAGATCAGCCTGCTTCTGACCCATCTGCCCCAGCCCGGCAGCGCAATAGCGGGGGCGCAGAGGCCGCTACTCTCCGAGATGAGTGTAACCCATCAGATCGACCCTGATTTTGTCACAAAAGCCCAGCAATATTGTGCAGAATCCCGCGGCCTGACGGTGGATGCCTTTATAGAGTCCATGCTCGATATGGATAAGCAACAGCTTGCGCAGCAGCTCGGTTTTATACCCGGCCCAGGGCTGATTGCGGCAATAAAGCACTTTATCAAGGATCCAAAAGAGGTGAGCTTCAGCATTCATCCACCCGAAGCCATCGCCCCGGCCTCGCTCTCATTCTACAAACCGGAGGAGCTTCCAGAGGTTCTGAATCTGAAGCTGGCAGTCAACGGCGAGCCGGTTACAGACCTCAGCTTCAGCATGCCAGAGCAGACAGCGAAGCCCGGCACTCGCATGCCGGGGCTTATATCACAATTGCCTGATGCGACAGCAGCCTTCTCCCCTGGCGCTGAACGGCCTAAAAAGCTGAAAAGGCCGGTGCCAACCAGGGAGTATCTGCCAACGCCGATAGCCTGGCTGCATAACTATATGGGCAAGAGCGTGCGCATCTATGTTGACCAGGAGAATGCCATGCGCAAAGGGGTTCTGGTATCAATGGAGAAAGATCAGATCACCATCAAGCAGCGGCTATCCGGTGGCGACATGACCGTGCAGGTACCGCTGGAACAGATCTCCCGGGTAGAGGTTTATCGCCGACCCTGAATCCTGAAGGAGCAGCTACCGAGCAGGCCCAACGGATTTTCCAGGTTTATCCATTTCAGGATAGTGCGCCGATAAAGGCCACAGCAACCCCCAGCAGCAAAAGCAGCGTGATGGCAAAGGCCCAGCGTTGCAGAGAGCGTTCGCCACCATCCAGGGCGCTCTGCCATGCACGGGTCTGCCAGAGACGGCCCGCTGTAGCCAGCCACGAAGCACGCAACCGGGGCAAGGTGTCGCTCCCCATCTGCGCGCCCCAACGCACCACTGCGCCAGGCCAGCGTTCAAACCACGGGGCGGGGTCGCCGGCCCGCTTTGCAGGCGCGACAGCATCAGGGCTCCTCGCCGCCAGCCACCCGATGCCGACGGTCAGCACCGCTAAACCAAACCCCAGAGAGACAATGAAGAGGTGCGCCAGATCCCCGTACCGGCTCCCGGCAGCCGAATCGGCCAGCCCTGCCCCCAGGGCAGTGATGAACAATCCCGTGGCGAAGATGGCGGCATAGGCGGGCAGCATTTTCAGCTGCCCCTGTATCCGCCCGGCTACAATGGCATGGAGCATAGCGCCCACCCCCAGCCATTGAAGGGCCAACCCCAGGCCAGGTGAGCTGATTTCGCCAAGCGGCAACCAGTGTACGGCCCCAAGCAGCCCGGTCGCGATGGGAACGCCGCCCAGCAGCAGGGCCGCCGCCGGCCTGGCCGAACGAAAGGCCGGCAGTAACCAGAAGTGCAACGGCCAGATGCCTGCCTTGAGGGCAAAGCCGACGAGAACCATCGACAGATACAGGTTCAGGGAGGCCGACGGGGCCACTGCCTGATGCACTGCCCCAAAGCTCAGGTCATCGGTCACTGCCGCCACGATTAACAAGGCCTCGAACAGGGCCAGATCCGCCAGGATAAGGAGAGCAAGATAGATGCGCCCGGCCCGCTGCGCTGCCATCTCTCCACCATTGACCAGCAGGCCATAGAAGCCATAGCCCATCAGGGTCGAAAAGGTAAAAAACCCAACCAGATCAGTCGCCAGAATTGCACCCAGGCTGCCCGCCAGGGTCAACAGAAAAAAGGTTGTCAGGTGGTTGCTTTCAGGCTGGTTGGCGGGCGCACGCAAAAGGGTTGCCGCGGCACCCCAAAGCACCACTGCCATCGCTAACAGCCATCGGGATCTCTCGCCAACAGCCAGCCCGCTGCCGAACAGCAGCCAGGGCAGATCAACAGAAAAAGCCGCCGGCACAGCCAGCAGGATAACCGCAGGCAGAAGGGCAATATGGCAAGGCCAGGGAGAGCGTGAGCGAAGTGCCGGAAATGCGAGTAACAGCGGGTAGCCGGGTACCGACAGCAGAAGGATGGCGCTTAGCGTGGTATTCACAGGGCGTATTCCAGAGTCGTGATAAAGCGCGCCCACTGCAGCGGACTAAACGGTGCCGACGCCAGCAGCCCCGCAGCCAGTGTCAGCAGTGCGGTCACCACCGGGGGAGCCAATAGTGCCCAGGCCGTCTCACGCCGCCCGAAGGAGCGCTCGGCGGGCCAGGAGTCGGGTGGCGCCTTGAACCAGGCTGCGTACAGAATGGGCAGAAAATAGCCCGCATTAAGCAAACTGCTGCCCGCCAGGATAAAAACCACCCAACCCTGCCCGCCGTCCAGCGCCCCCACTCCCAGATACCACTTACTGATAAAACCGGCCAGTGGTGGCGCGCCAATCATGCCAAAGGTGCCGATGGTGAATGCGGCCATGGTCCAGGGCATGCGTCGTCCGACCCCGTTCATTTCGCTGACCTTGTGAATCCCCAGGGTCTCGGCCAGATTACCGGCACAGAAGAAGAGCGTAATCTTCATCACCCCCTGGTGTACCAGATGGACCAGGCCACCGATGGTTGCGACCGGGCCGACAATGGCGATGCCGAGCACAATATAGGCGACCTGGCTGACTGTGGAGAACGCCAGCCGGCGCTTCAGATCATCCTGGAACAGCGCCCGCATCGAACCATAAATAATGGTCACCGCCGCCACTATTGCCAGCGGCAGGGTCACCCCCAGAGTGGCGGCAAACTGGATGCCATAGACATCATAGACCACGCGCATGATACCGAAGGCTCCCGCCTTCACCACCGCCACCGCATGCAACAGTGCGCTCACGGGGGCGGGCGCCACCATGGCCTGTGGCAGCCAGCCATGCAGCGGAATCAGTGCGGCCTTTACACCCAGGCCACCGATCAGCAGCACAAAGATGATGACCAGAGCCGTGTGGTGTGCCCCACCCAGGCCGGATAAAAAGCCGCGTGCAGTAAAATCCAGCGAACCGGCGAGGGTATACAGCCACACTGTACCCAGCAACAGCAGGGTGCCGCCTGCAATGGTATAGATCAGATAGGTGCGGCCTGCGCGCCGCGCCACTTCGGTGCCGCGATGCACGATCAGCGGATAGGTGACCAGGGTCAAAAGTTCATAAAACAGTAAAAAGGTTATCAGGTTGCCGGCCAGCGCCACCCCGACGGTTGCGGTAACGCAGAGGCTGAAGAATCCGAAAAAACGGCTGCGATTCGGCGAACCCTCCAGATAGCCGATAGCGTAGATGGTCGTCACCAGCCACAGAATACTGGAGAGTGCCACAAACAATATCGACAGGGGGTCAGCGCGCAGCACCAGATCCAGCCCGGGCAATATCGGCAGGCGGGTCTCATAATGGTGGCCGTAGAGAGCGCCCCAGATCATCACCCCGACCAGCGCCAGTTTGAGTGTCGCACCGGCCAGGTTCAAGGTGGTGCGAGTTACAATGCGCTCCTCGGGCAGAAAGAATATCACCAGTCCCGGCAACAGGGAGCTGGCGAGAACGAGTAGCGGCATCCCGGTATCCCAGCTCATTCAGCACCCTTCCCGCCAAAGGGCAGACCGATCTCCATCAACGCCAGCGGCCAGGAGGCAAACAGCCCCAGCAGGATGGCGACCATTGACATGGCCAGTGCGCTCCACTCCATACCAACGGGCACAGCCCTGGACTCGTGGGGCGCCCGGGATCGGGTAAAGGCATAGCCAACCACCTTAAAGACCCAGGCGGCAGAGAGCAGCCCGCCAAGAATCAGGATGCCCCCCCACCACCACTGGCCGGAGCGGATAGCGGCCTCCAGCAGCAGCCATTTGGCGATAAATCCGCCACTGGGCGGCAGCCCCATGATGCTGGCGCCTGCCAGGGCAAAGGCAGTAACCGTCAGAGGCAGGCGTTGTACTACACGATCGAGATCCGCAATCCGGTCATGTCCGCCAAAATAGAGGATATTGCCGGCCGCCATGAATATGGCTGTCTTGGCCACGGCATGGGACAGCAACATATATAGCGCCCCCGTCCAGCCGGTAATGCTCGCCAGCGGAAAGGCCAGAAAGAGATAACCCAGCTGCGCCACGGTCGAATAGGCGATCAACATTTTGAGCCGGGTCTGACGCAGCGCCTGAAGCCCGCCCCAGAGCACGGCGGTCGCACCGAGCAGAGCCAGCAGCTGACCAAGTACAGCGCTGGTCGGCGGGAAGATCTCCAGCCACAGACGCAGCAGAATATAGAATGATGCCTTCACCACCAGCGCTGACAGCAGCGCGCTCACCGGCGCCGGGGCACTGGCATGGGTTGACGGCAGCCAGAAGTGCAGTGGAAACAGTGCCGTCTTGAGCAGCAACCCGGCGCTTATCAGCCCCACCGCTGCCCACACTGCGGGGGATGATTCCACCCGCGCTGCCAATATCGCAATATCGACACTGCCAAAACTGTGATAGAGCAGCGCAACGCCCAGCAGATAGAACAGTGACCCCAGCAGGCTGACCAGCAGGTAACGCATGGCCCCGGTCAGGGCCTCTGCACCCCCCGCTAATGCTACCAGCGCCACCGCTGCCAGCCCCAGCAACTCCAGGGTGACATAGAGATTGAAGATATCCGCAGACAAAAACAGGGCATTCAGCGCAGCCCACAGAAACATCCACAATGGCCAAAAATATCTGGCCTTCTCCCGGTTAAAATAACCGATGGAGTAGATGCTGACGCCCAGCCCCACCGCCGCTGTTGCCATCAGCATCAGCAGACTCAAGCCATCGGCATAGAGGTCAATACCTAATGGCGCGCCCCAGCCGCCGACAGCGTAGCGTTGCGCACCCTGCTCCACCAGCTGCCAGCCCAGCCCGGCCACACAGGTGACAATACCCAGTGCAGTAACCAGCCCCAGCGGGATGGCGCGGCGCGGCCATAGAAAGCAGCTCATGGCCCCGGCCAGCGGCAACACAATGGCTATCACTCCCCAGTGGAGCCAGGGCATTATTCCAGCGGCTCTTCGGGAAGCTCGGCCCGGCCTGTTTCGGCCGATACCCGCAGCATCAGCGCCAACGCCAGGGCGGTGGCCGACACGGCAACCACGATGCCGGTAATCACCATGGCGTGTGGCACCGGGTCTGGCACTGCTCCCCGGGTACGGGCCGCCAGCGCCACCAACACCAGGAACACCCCGCTGGCCATCACATTGATGGCCAGGATCTTGCGCAGCAGATGCGTATGGACGATCAAGGCGAACAGCCCCAGGGCAAACAGCCCCATCCCCACCAGGGCATAGAGAACAGCAGGAATCATCGCTCCTGCACTCCATGCGCCCGCAGGCTTGGCGCATCCATGCGCATCACCTGCGCGGCCCCGCCTCTGGCCGACCACCCAGGAACAGGGCCGCCAGGGTAGTGCCGATGGACAGCGTAGCGGCCGCCTCGATCAGCAGTATCAGCGCACCCGCGAACGACGGGGGATATTCCAGCAGACGCCCGCCCAGCAGCATCAGCACAACACCCACCACCACAAACACCCCCAGACCCGCTGCCAGGGTAATGCGCAATGGCAGCCCGGAAAACCCCGCGCCAGGTCGCCAGCCCGTCAGCAACAGCAACACCCCTGCTGCCGCCAGCACTGAACCAGCCTGAAAGGCACCGCCCGGTGCATGGGCGCCAACCCACAACAGATAGCCGGCAACCAGGATCAGCAAAGGGGCCAGCAGGCGCGTCAGCATATCCAGCACCGGCCCAGGGGGCGGCTCATGATGTTCCGGCGCAACACCGAGTGACCAGACCCCAAGCAGGGCCAGCAGCAGCACCCCCAGCTCCAGCAAGGTATCGTAACCACGGAAGTTAAGCAGCACCGCAGTTACCGGATTGCTGACACCGCTGGTTTCAAGGTTTGCCGCCACATGGCTGCTCAGCCCCGGTGGCGGCGACGGGAGGGAGAGCACCGCATAGCCCAGCCCCGCCGCCAGGGCTGACAGGAGCACTGCGAGCAGCAACCGAAACGGCGCCTCTCTTTCACCGTTCTCAGTTATGGACTTTGGTTTATTGCTCTTTTTCTTCATGGGTCGGTTTTGTAACACCCTCAGGTTTAAGCCGTGCCAGTGCCCCCAACAGCAGGGCACCGGTCAGTCCCGCGCCAATGGCCACCTCGGCCAGGGCGATATCCGGCGCATCGAGCCGCACCCAGGCCAGCGCCATCAACAGCCCGAAGGCGACGAACAGCACAATGGCCCGGAACAGATCCGGGCTTGCCAGCGCCCGCCAGGCCAGCCACAGCAAGGCAAATCCCAGCAGGGAATCGAATGCAGACTGCAACAGGTTCATCGCTTCCACAGCTTGATGCCTCTCTGCCGTGCCGCTGCGGCCACCAGGTGGGCGACACTGGCACCCGCCAGCAGCACCAGCAGCCAGATCAACAGCAGCTTGCCCGCCACCATCCAGGACTCTGCCTGCAGGGCAAGCCCGGCCACCATCAGCCCCAGACCAACATTGTCGGCCTTGGTCAATGCATGCAGACGGGTATAGACATCCGGGAACCGCAGCAGCCCCAGGGTGCCTGCCAGAAAGAAAACACCCCCGGCGATCAGCAACAGCGCACTGGGGTAATCAATTGGCGTCATGCTCTTCCTCCTGATCCGGCCAGGCCCGCCGTACAAAGGCTACCGCTGTCACCGCAGCCAGCAAGGCAAGCACCAGTGCCACATCGCGCAGGGCTGCACTGCCACAGGCCTGTGCGAGCAGTAGCAGCATGGCCACCGCTGTGGTGCCAAATAACTGCGCCGCCAGCATGCGGTCGGCGGCGGTCGGGCCGTGAAGTACCCGCCACATCCCGGCACTGAGGTTCAGCAGCAGAAACAGTGCCAATATGAGAAGAAGGGTCTGCATCTGTTTTCACCCACCTCCCCTGGATGGAGGCAAAGAGATGCCGAACATCGCGGCCACCCGTTGCTCTACCCTTTCGAGTTCCGGCAAGAAATCCTTCCGTTCATCGAGCAGATGCACCTGCAGACAATCTACACCGAACTCTGCACTCAAGGTGCCTGGCAGCAGGCTTATGGTGTTGGCCATGAAGAGCCGTGGCAGCCCCGGCGGCAACCGCCACTGGAGATCAAACGATCCTGGCGAGATCGGCAGCTGCGGATGCAGCGCCCGCCTGGCCACATCCACGCCACCGCACAGGGAGCACCAGAGAAAAAAGGGCACGAACCGTACAACCCCGGACAGAGAGCAGGGGGAAGGGGGCAGCAGCGCCACGCTGACCCAGGTTGCAAGCAGCACCACTGGCGTGCCAACCAGCCATGAATCCAGCGCGCCATCCGTGAGTATCCACCATAGCAGGGCAAGCAGAACAGTACGCAACCAACCCCCCTGCAAAGGGGTAACTGCCGGTTTGCGGGGCGCAGGCTTTGGAGATGCTTGTCGATCACACTGGTATAAAATCATCTGTCAGATTTCCCCGAAAACAAACCTGGCGGCTGCTTGCTGTTCGTGCCAAACAGGTTATCGACGGCATCGGCGGCCGCATCGGCATAAGGAACCAGCACCCGGTCGGCGCCGGCCGCTTTCAACTTTTCGACCGTTTGGAGTGAGTGGGTGGTAACCGCCACCTGCCCACTGTAACCATGATCGCGCAGGCCATGCAACAGTGCGAGATTGACAGGCATCTCCCGCAAACTGCTCAAGACCCAATGCGCCTGCCTGAGCGGCAGGGTGGAGAGAAACTCCGGGTCTTCGGCATCACCGTAGCGCGCCGCATAACCGCGCCCCTCCTGCCGGCGCACCAGATCGGGATCGAAATCCACGCCGAGCACCCGGTGGCCCCGTTGCCGCAGCTCGTGCGCAATCCTGGTGCCAAACCGCCCCAAACCGAACAGGATGACATCGTACCCGCCCCCCTGCGCATCCCGGCCCTGCGCATCCTCCCGATGCGCCTGTTTACGCTCGAACAGACCCAGCCAGGGGGAGATCCGCTCGTAGAGGAGGTGGGAGTAGAGGATCATGTAGGTGGAGGTGCTGATGGTGATCAGCCCCACCAGGGTGATGAGCCCCATGGTGTCGGCATCAATATGACCCAGACTCAGCCCCAGCGCCCCCAGGATCAGAGAGAATTCACTGATCTGGGCCACCGTCAGACCGGCCAGAAACCCGGTGCGTTTGCGGTAGCCCATGGCGCCAAGGATAGTCATCACGATCAATGGGTTGCCGATAAGCACGAACAGTGAAAGGATAATGGCCGGCACCACCTGCGCACCGAGCATCGCTATCTCCAGCCCGGCACCCAGATCGATAAAAAAGAACAGCAACAGAAAATCCCGCAGGCTCACCAGGCGCGCGCCAATGATCTCGCGGTAAGGCGTAGAGGCCAGCGATACACCGGCGAGAAAGGCGCCCACCTCCTTGCTGAAACCCAGATGCTCGCCTGCTGCACCCAGCGCCACCGCCCAGGCGATGGCGAACAGCACCAGCAGCTCTCGCGAACGGGCCAGCTGGTGCAGCAGTGGCGTCAACACATAGCGCATCAACAACCCGATGGCAGCGATAAACAGGCCGCCCTTGATCAATACCTCAACCGCCTCCCTGCCCAGCATGGCTCTATCGGTGGCCTCCCCCAGAGCGGTCAGGCCAATCATCACCAGCACCACCACGATATCCTGAACGATAAGGAAGCCGATGGCGATACGCCCGTGCAGCGTATCCACTTCACGTTTGTCGGAGAGCAGTTTTACGATGATGATGGTGCTGGAGAAGGTCAGCACCACCGCCACATAGAGGGCGGTCACCGGGGTCATCCCCAGGGCGATGGCGATAAAATAGCCGACGACGGAGGTGAAGAAGACCTGCCCCAGTCCAGAGGCCAGCGCCACCGGCCCCATGGTGCGGATGATGTGCAGATCCAGCTTGAGCCCCACCACAAACAGCAGCAGCGCAATACCCAGCTTGGCCAGCAGATCGACCTGGTCATTTGCCGATACCCAGCCGAATACCGACGGCCCAACCAGGATACCCACCGCGATGAAGGCGACGATCAGCGGCTGGCGCAGCCGTACGCCAATGGCTCCGATGACAGCGGCCACCAGCAGCAGTACCGCCATTTCAGTAAAGACGTCACCGAAGGTCGATGTCATGATTCAGTTACCCTAGAAAAATCAGTTGAGCCGTAGTGAGAGCGCCTAAGGTGCTTAAGATGCAGGGTTTTTTCCTGCATTTTGAACGATTGCGTATCACCCATACGGTGAGTTCAAAATGTGGGAAAAAATCCTGTAGATTAAGTACATTAGACGTTTGTAGTAGGCCCCTAGGGTTATGCTCTCTGCGGGTTATAACCTGTGCCATCGAGAGTATAACTAGAAGAATAGACGCCGTTCCCCCCAAAGTCCACGGATACCGGAGAGCCCTCTTTTGGTCCAAGGGGGCCGCGCATAACATTACCCCCCGTAATTTGGTTTAGGCTAAAATAGCGATCTGTTTACTGGACCCAGGTCGCCTCTTTGTCATGCCAAAATCTTCTGTAGAATGCCACCACACCCAAGGGGTCTCTGTCGGCTCCGTTGTCATTGGCAGCAGCAGACCAGTGGTCATCCAGTCCATGACCAACACGGATACCGCGAATATCAGCGCTACTGTCCAGCAGGTGGCGGAGCTGGCCGAGGCAGGTTCCGAGCTGGTGCGGGTCACCGTGAATACCGAAGAGGCGGCCCAGGCTGTCCCGCAGATCCGCGAGGCGCTGGATCGGCGCAACTGTAGCGTGCCGCTGATTGGCGATTTCCACTTCAACGGACACAAGCTGCTGACCCAATACCCCGGGTGCGCACAGGCGCTGGCCAAATACCGCATCAACCCCGGCAACGTGGGCCGGGGTGCTTATCGTGACAGCCAGTTTGCCAGCATGATCGAGATCGCTGTCCGCTACGACAAGCCGGTGCGGATCGGTGTCAACTGGGGCAGCATGGATCAGGAGCTGGTGGCGCGCATGATGGATGAGAATGCCCGCGCACCCCAGCCAAAAGAGAGTGATGAGATGATCCGCGAAATCATGGTGGCCTCCGCGCTGGAGAGCGCCAGAGAGGCGGAGGCACTGGGGTTGAGAGCGGATCGGATCATACTCTCCTGCAAGATGAGCGGGGTGCAGGATCTGATTGCCGTCTATCAGGCGCTGGCGCGAAGCTGCGACTATGCGCTGCACCTGGGGCTGACCGAAGCTGGCATGGGCGCGCGCGGGATTGTCGCCTCCACCGCTGCGCTGGCGGTGCTGCTGCAACAGGGCATTGGCGATACCATCCGCATCTCTCTGACGCCAGAGCCGGGGGCGCCCCGCACCGAAGAGGTCGTGGTTGCGCAGGAGATCCTGCAAGCCCTGGAGCTGCGCAACTTCACCCCGGCGGTTATCGCCTGCCCAGGTTGCGGGCGCACCAGCAGCACCCTCTTTCAGCAGCTGGCAAAGGATATTCAGACCTACCTGCGGCAGCAGATGCCGCTCTGGCGCAAGCTCTTCCCCGGGGTGGAAAACATGACCGTGGCGGTGATGGGCTGCGTGGTCAACGGCCCGGGCGAGAGCAAGCATGCCAATATCGGCATCAGCCTGCCCGGCAGCGGCGAGCGGCCTGTCGCCCCGGTTTATGAAGATGGTGAAAAGACCGTTACGCTCAAAGGTGACGATATTGCGGAGAGGTTCCAGCAAATAGTGGAGCGCTATGTGCGCTCGCACTACTCACCCAAATAGCTAAAGCGTTTTTGCCATCAAGATGGCATCTTCACGCCCTTTTTTTGCCGGGTAGTAGTTTTGGCGCAGCCCGATCTCGTTAAAGCCGGTTGCATCATAGAGGCTGGATGCCATTCTGTTAGAGCTGCGCAGCTCCAGAAAAGCGGTATCGGCCTGCTGCTGACGGGCGAGCGCCAGCATCTGCTCCAGCAGCTTCCGTCCCAACCCGCGCCCCTGCATATCAGGGTGGATGCAGAGGTTCAGGATATTGGCCTCAGCCGCAGCCACCGACATGATGGCATGACCGATGATGCGCTCCCCCTGCATGCAGACCTGGCAGCTGTAGCCCGATTTCAGGCAATTCCGCATATTGCCCTCGCTCCAGGGGAACTCGTAGGCCAGCCGCTCCAGCGCCATGACCTCGTCCATATCACTCTTCTGCATGGGGCGCAGATGAAGCTGTGGGGTTTTCAGCGTGGCACCCACTGCGCTATTTCTGCAGCAGGGAGAGCACCTGTTGCAGATCCTGCCAGGATTTGGCCTTCTGTTCAGGGCTGCGCAGGAGATAGGCGGGGTGGTAGGTCACGATCAACGGGGTATTGTCTGCACCAAAGCGGTGTGTTCGGCCGCGCAGGCGGCCGAGGGTATCGGTTGATTTCAGGAGGTTCTGTGCTGATACCCGTCCCACTGCCAGGATGACTTTGGGGTTGATCAGCTCAATCTGCCGCATGAGATAGGGCCTGCAATGTGATGCCTCTTCAACATGCGGATCGCGGTTGCCTGGTGGCCGGCATTTGAGGATATTGGCGATATAGACCTGGTTGCGTTCAAGGCCGATGGCCTTCAGCATGGCGTTGAGCAGCTTGCCCGCCCTGCCCACAAAAGGTTCGCCCTGGCGATCCTCATCTGCCCCTGGCGCTTCGCCGATAATCAGCAGGTCAGCCTGCTGGCTGCCGGTGCCAAATACGGTCTGTTTCCGGCTGCGGTGCAGCTCGCAGGATCTGCAGGCCGCAATGTGCTGTTGCAGGGCGTCCCACCCCAGGTCTGCAACAACAGGGCGTGGCGCATGCGGCTCGAATTCATCGGCGGTGGTTTCACCGGGGTGCCACTGCTCCTCTGGCAGGGGTGCCTCTGTCAGCCAGGAGGGGGGGGCGTCATGGCCGGTCACAGGCTCTGCAACCGCAGCCGGCTCAGGCGCTTGCGGCTGTGCAGCAGATGCTGCAACAGCCTGCCTCTCCGCTATCTCTGGTGGTGCGGGAGGCTGGCGGACTACCCATTGGGTAATCCCCATTGCCTCCAGATAGGCGTTGCGCAGTGGATGCTCCATTGGGCGTGTTCAGACCTGTCTCTTCTCTTTCGGCGCATCCTGCATCACCTTGTTGCAGCCATTGACATAGGCCTTGGCGGAAGCGATCACGATATCGGTATCCGCCCCCTGACCATTGACAATGCGCCCGCCTCTCTCCAGCCGCACTGTAACCTCGCCCTGGGCATCGGTGCCGCTGGTGATGTTGTTCACCGAGTAGAGCTGCAACTGCGCGCCGCTCTCGACAATGCTCTCGATAGCGCAATAGGTTGCATCCACCGGGCCACTGCCGGTGGCGGTGGCGGAGCACTCTTTGCCGTCCACAGAGAGGACGATGGCAGCCTCCGGCGTCTCACCCGTTGCGGAGCAGACCCGGAGCGAAATCAGCTTTATGCGTTCATTCCCGGCAGCCAACCCGGTATCGGTGACCAGCGCCTGAATATCTTCATCAAAGATCTCGTGCTTTTTGTCGGCCAGCTCTTTGAAGCGGGTAAAGGTATCATTCAGCTCCGCCTCGGATTCAAAGACGATGCCCAGCTCCTTGAGACGCGCCCGAAAGGCGTTGCGCCCCGAATGTTTGCCCAGCACCATGCGGTTTTGTGACCAGCCCACATCCTCGGCGCGCATGATCTCATAGGTTTCACGGCTCTTGAGGACGCCATCCTGGTGGATGCCTGACTCGTGGGCGAAGGCGTTGGCGCCGACGATCGATTTGTTGGGCTGCACCGGGAAGCCGGTGATGCCACTCACCAGGCGGGAGCAGGTCATGATCTGCGTGGTATCCAGGCGGGTGTCACACTGGAAGAGATCCTGGCGGGTGCGCACGGCCATGACCACCTCTTCCAGGGCTGAGTTTCCGGCGCGCTCCCCCAGGCCATTGATGGTGCACTCCACTTGTCGCGCACCACTCATCACGGCAGCCAGGGCGTTGGCGGAAGCCAGACCCAGATCATTGTGGCAGTGCACGGAGAATATGGCCTTGTCCGAGTTGGGTATGCGCTCTATCAGCTCGCTGATCAAGGCGCCAAACTGCTCGGGTACGGCATACCCCACGGTATCGGGGATATTCAGGGTTCTGGCGCCGGCATCGATCACGGCCTCTAAGATACGGCAGAGAAAATCGGGGTCGGAGCGGCCGGCATCCTCGGGTGAAAACTCCACATTATCGGTGTAGCGTCGGGCATGCTTAACGGCAGCCACCGCCCGTTCGACCACCTCGTCCGGCTGCATGCGCAGCTTCTCCCGCATGTGGATGGGTGAGGTGGCAAGAAAGGTATGGATGCGAAAAGATTCCGCCTCCTTCAAGGCCTCGGCTGCCCGGTCGATGTCCTTCTCCAGCGCGCGGGCCAGGCCACAGACGGTACTGTTGGTGATGGCGCGGGCCACTGCCTGCACCGCCTCAAAATCGCCCTGGCTGGCGACAGGAAAGCCAGCCTCGATGATATCCACCTGCATCTTCTCCAGCGCCTTGGCGATGCGTACCTTTTCATCCCGTGTCATGGAGGCGCCGGGGCTCTGCTCGCCATCACGCAGGGTGGTATCAAAAATAATCAATTGATCCGGGTTGTTCACTGTTCTGCTCCGATCTGTTGCCAGGGGTGGCAATGGTGTTCAATGTTGTGGTGTTGCGTACTGCTGGCCCTCGCCAGGGCAAAGTGGATATCTATCTGCCCATCAGGGCAGCAGTCGTAGCAGAGGCAGTGGGCGGGAGACCGGCGGGCAGGCGTGAACAGGCTCTGTATGGAGGGCGCTGGGTTGAATCGGCTGGTTTTGGCGGGCGCTGTTCATTTAGTAAAAACTATAACCCACGATCAGCCTGTTGCCAACTACTCATCCTCATCTGCGCTGCCTGACAGACGCTCTGCCCGGCGTTGCTTTAGCTGGGTGAGGGTCAGGATCGGCCCGGAAATGGCGTAGCCAAAAGAGAGCAGAAACAGCACCAGCGATGGCTGCCAAAGGACAATGGCAAATCCCAGCATCACGGCCACCAGGGCAATAAAGGGAACCTTGCCGCGAAAGTCGATCTCTTTAAAGCTGGAGTAGCGGACATTGCTCACCATCAACAGGCCGGTAGCCAGTGTGATGAAGCAGGCGCCCCAGGCGACATCCTTGCCATCAAAGCCATGCTCCACACCAACCCAGACAGCGCCTGCCATAATGGCCGCAGAGGCCGGGCTGGCCAGCCCTTGAAAGTAACGTCTGTCTGCCGTCCCCACCTGCGTGTTGAAGCGCGCCAGGCGCAATGCCGTGCCGGCGGTGTAGACAAAGGCTGCCAGCCAGCCAAACTTGCCCAGGCCGCTCAATGCCCAGAGATAGATTACCAAAGCCGGTGCCAGCCCGAAGGCGACCATGTCGGCCAGGCTGTCATATTCAGCACCAAAATCTGACTGGGTGTTGGTCATCCGGGCAACCCTGCCATCCAGGCCATCGGCAATCATGGCGATAAAGATGGCAATGGCTGCCGCTTCAAAACGCCCGCTCATGGCCGCCAGGATGGCGTAGAAACCACCAAACAGGGTTGCTGTGGTCAGCAGATTGGGCAGCAGGTAGATGCCGCGCCGTCTGGGCTTGGGGTTTTTGCTCGGCTCTTCGGTCATTGCTTGTCCTGGGGCATTTTGTTGTTCGGTGGATTATCCTAGAAAAATCAGTTGAACCTACTGCGAACATCTAATGCACTCAATCTACAGGATTTTTTCCACATTTTGAACTCACCGTATGGGTGATACGCAATCGTTCAAAATATGGGAAAAAATCCTGTATCTTGAGCACCTTAGCCGCTCTCGCTACGGCTCAACTGATTTTTCTAGGATTATAGCGTCCGCAGCTGGTTTATCCCAATATCCGGCAGGCTTTGCGCATCGGAACAATTACAAAAAAGCCTCTCTTCCCGAGCGGGGAGAGAGGCTTTGCCGCCAAGGCAGGTTTGGGCCTAGTTTTTGCTCTTGTCCACGATCTTGTTGGCAGAGATCCAGGGCATCATGCTGCGCAGTTGCTTACCCACCTGCTCGATCTGGTGCTCGGCGTTCTGACGGCGCCGGGCGGTCATCTCAGGGTAGTTGGTCTGCCCCTCCAGCACGAAGCGTTTGGCATACTCGCCATTCTGGATGTTGGCCAGTGCCTCACGCATGGCCCGGCGGCTCTCTTCGTTGATCACTTTGGGGCCGGTGACATATTCACCGTACTCGGCATTGTTGGAGATGGAGTAGTTCATGTTGGCGATGCCGCCTTCATACATCAGGTCGACGATCAGCTTCAGCTCGTGCAGGCACTCGAAGTAGGCCATCTCGGGGGCATAGCCGCCCTCTACCAGGGTCTCGAAACCGGCCTTGACCAGCTCGACGCAGCCGCCACAGAGCACGGCCTGCTCGCCGAACAGATCGGTCTCGGTCTCATCCCTGAAGGTGGTCTCGATGATGCCGGTGCGGCCGCCGCCCACGCCGGAGGCATAGGAGAGGGCAATGGCCTTGGCCTGGCCGGATACATCCTGATGCACGGCGATCAGGTCGGGGATGCCGCCGCCTCTGACAAATTCACTGCGCACGGTGTGGCCGGGGGCCTTGGGGGCAATCATGATGACATCCAGGTCGGCACGCGGCACGATCTGGTTGTAGAGGATGCTGAAGCCGTGGGCAAAGGCCAGGGTGGCTCCCTGCTTCAGGTTGGGTTCGATCTCCTCCCTGTAGAGCTGGGACTGGAACTCGTCCGGGGTCAGTATCATCACCAGATCAGCGCTTTTAACGGCGTCAGCAACAGAGGCGACCTTCAGGCCCGAGCTTTCGGCCTTGGCTACAGAGGCGGAGTCTCTGCGCAGCCCTACTGTGACATCAACGCCTGACTCTTTCAGGTTGTTGGCGTGGGCGTGTCCCTGGGAGCCGTAGCCGATAATGCTCACCTTTTTGCCCTGGATCAGGGAGAGGTCAGTGTCTTTGTCATAGTAGATGTTCATGCTCATGAAGTGTGTGCCTTTTGTTTCAACAGTGAAAATTGCAGGATTAGAGTGACAGCCCTTTGGTGCCACGGGCGATGCCGGATGGGCCGGTGCGTACGGTCTCAATGATCAGGTCTTTGTGTACGGCCTTGATGAAGGCGTCCAGCTTGTCGCAGTTGCCGGTCATCTCGATGATGTAGCTGCTGTCGGTAACGTCGATGATGCGGCCCCGGAAGATATCTACCAGGCGTTTGACCTCTTCACGATGGCTGCCTTTGGCCTGCACCTTGATCAGCATCATCTCGCGTTCGATATGCACCCCCTCGGAGAGGTCGGCCAGCTTGACCACCTCGATCAGCTTGTGCAGCTGCTTGGTGATCTGCTCGATGATCTCTTCGTTGCCCCGGGTCACCAGCGTCATGCGGGAGAGGGTCGGGTCCTCCGTGGGGGCAACGGTCAGTGACTCGATATTGTAGCCACGCGCTGAAAACAGCCCGGCTACGCGGGAGAGTGCTCCCGCCTCGTTTTCCATCAAAATCGAAATAATATGTCTCATTAGGAGAGCTCGCAATCAGGGGAGAGTTGCATCTCGTGATGCCCCTTCCCAGCCATAATCATAGGGTAGACATTTTCGCCGGGATCAACGACTACATCCAGGAAAACCAGCCGATCCTTGATCTCCATCATCTTGCGCAGCGCCCCTTCCAGCTCTTCGGGCCTCTCTACCCGCATGCCCACATGGCCGTAGGCCTGCGCCAGCTTTATGAAATCGGGTTGTGCCTCGACAGTGACCTCAGAGTAGCGGCTGTCGTAGAAGAACTCCTGCCACTGGCGCACCATGCCCAGATAGCCATTATTGAGCAGCATCACTTTCAGTGGCAGATTGAAGTGCTGGCAGGTGGCCAGCTCCTGGATGTTCATCTGGATGCTGCCATCGCCGGTGATGCAGACCACCTCCCGGTCGGGGTGCGCCACCTTGGCGCCCATTGCGGCGGGCAGGCCAAAGCCCATGGTGCCCAGGCCACCCGAGGTGAGCCAGTGCTGTGGCTTGTCGAATGGGTAATACTGTGCCACCCACATCTGGTGCTGCCCCACATCGGAAGCGATATAGGCATCGCCGTTGGTGATCTTGTGCAGCATCTCGATGGCGGCCTGCGGTTTGATGCGGCCACCCTTGCTGCTGTATTTCAGGCAATCCACTGAGCGCCATTTTTCAAGCTGAGACCACCACTGCGCCAGCGCTTCCCGGTCTGGCTGGTTCTTATGCGCTCTGACAACCTTGAGCATCTCGGCCAGCACATGCTTGACCGGGCCGACGATGGGGATGTCCACCCGAACATTCTTGGAGATGGAGGCGGGGTCGATGTCGATATGGATGATCTTGGCATCGGGGCAGAAATCCTTGACCTTGCCGGTGACGCGATCGTCAAAACGTGCGCCGATGGCGATCAGCACATCGCAGTCGTGCATGGCCATATTGGCTTCATAGGTGCCGTGCATGCCGAGCATGCCGAGGAACTGCCTGTCGGTGCCCGGATAACCGCCCAGCCCCATCAGGGTGCTGGTGACCGGCAGCTTCATCTCGCGTGCCAGGCCGGTCAGCTCAGCGGCGCCATCGCCGGTTACAACGCCGCCACCTGAGTAGATGACCGGGCGCTCGGCAGAGAGGATCAGATCCACAGCCTTTTTGATCTGCCCTGAGTGCCCCCTCTTTACCGGGTTGTAAGAGCGCATCTTGATGCTTTTGGGATAGTGGTACGGGATCTTGATATTGGGGTCGGTGACATCCTTGGGCACATCAATCACAACCGGGCCAGGGCGGCCAGAGGTGGCAATGTAGAAGGCCTTCTTCATCGTCTCCGCCAGATCGCGCACATCCTTCACCAGGAAGTTGTGTTTTACGCAGGGGCGGGTGATGCCAAGGGTATCCACCTCCTGAAAGGCATCGCTGCCAATAAAGGGGGTTGGCACCTGGCCGGTGAGCACCACCATGGGTATCGAGTCGCAATAGGCGGTGGCAACGCCGGTCACGCCATTGGTTGCCCCTGGGCCGGAGGTGAGCAGCGCCACACCGGGCTTGCCGGTGGCGCGGGCATAACCGTCGGCAGCATGCACTGCCCCTTGCTCATGCCGCACTAGAATATGCCGCAGCTCATCCTGCTTGAAGATCTCGTCATAGATATGCAGGACAGCCCCGCCCGGGTATCCAAACAGATATTCGACACCCTCATCCTTCAAACACTGGACAAGAATCCCGGCGCCACTCAATTCCACGTTAGCACGCTCCCAACGGCCTCTAAATCACCGCGTTGATCAAAAATACTGAAAATAGCCGAACTCGGCAGACTACTAAACTAGCCCCATGCTGGTCAAGGTGATTTGTTGAGAACACCCCCTGGAGCCTGTCGGACTTAGGATGAACTGGCTGCGGAAGTGGGAGAGCGGCTCAAATATCCCCGGTTTTTCGTTGCGTAGGCCCACTATGCGCCTCAAAACCGGGAATATTTGCACTCACTCTCCCACTCCCTCGCTACAATCCACCTAAGTTCGACAGGCTCCTAGGTTTTAGGTTA
>WFXD01000029.1 GCA_015490795.1 Gammaproteobacteria bacterium | reverse complement strand
GGCCCTTTTTCATGCTGGCGGCGTTGCGGTTCGTTGCAATAGAGTAACTATTACGCCTCACCGCGCCTCGCCTAAAGCGCCTACTGTTGGTGCCAGCACAAAAAATGCCTCAGAATCACGCTCACTCAGGTAATTGAGAACACCCCCTAGTTGTGGCTGGCTACCAGCATTGGCCTCCACCAGTTGATGTTTTCTCGCCTCTCTGGTTCATGGAGATTGTTGCGCACGCGGTATCATCTTTCTGTGCCCCGGTGGCCGTTGCTGTGATGGTAAAGGTTGTTGCATCCTCAGAGGTGGTTAGTGTGAGTTTATAGTAGCCTTTATCTGATTTTTCGCTCTTTAATGTAGAGTTAATTGATAGATCGCTCCAGGTGCTGGTATAGGCTTTGTTTTTTGTGTAGTAGCGCTCTTCAGCCATGGAGACTTCGAGTACTGCACTTTTTCCATCGATGCGCCGTGTTTCACGAACCTGATTCATATAGGAGGGGTAGGCGATTGCAGCCAGGATAGAGAGAATCACAACCGCTACCATCAACTCAAGCAGTGTGAACCCGTTGCGCAGCGCCCTCTTCATCACAGCTTTTATTTCCGCCGAATCTCTACAATATAAGGGATGGAGGGCTGCTTTGGGTTTGGCGCCGTTTCAAATGCTACTGTTTCTTGATATTTTATCGCTGAAAGCAGCCCAAGTTTGGTGGATGAGCCAATGACTCTGTAATCAGCGCTTAGTATATATACAAAATCATTGATCCATACTTCGCCCGTTGCTTGATCATGGCCAAAAAATCTGCCGGTTGAAGGCCTTTTGACAGGTTCACCTGCTTCAGCAAAATCTTGTGGCTGGTAGGCCGATCCAGGCGCTGTGTTTCCTGCATGCAGCTGAGCAGTCACTATAAACAGAAGAGTGGCCACAAGAGAGGCTGTGCAGGTTGCTTTATGGGGTTGTCTCTTCATTTGTCTCTCCATCAACAAGCCTGAATGTTATTGAAAATTATAATGTGACCAGGATGAGCGTGCGCTTGGCGGGGTTGTTGTTCCCCGAATGCCGATTTGGTCAATGGTTTCACTGTTATCTGCTTCGCTTGTGCCGGATTCGTTATCTTTGGGCAGGAGTATGGTGCCTGAATTTCCAGATCCTGTTTGAATGATGCTGGGTTGCCAATATAGATCTCCTGACCTAAGCCCGGATATGTTGACCGCAGGTTCGCCTGCCATATCTGACTCACTGAATACGCCATCACTGTTTATATCAAGCGCTGTAAACCTGGGCGCACCACCGGTATCTGAATCCAGAACCATGAGCCAGCTGCCACCTGCAATGCCACAGACATTCTGATCAGGTATTGTTGTTGTAAAGAGTACCAGTGAGCCAAAGATGACAGGGTTAACGATAGTACGCTCTTTTGAAGTTTCAAAGTCAACATACCAGCCGCGTTTTTCTGAATATTGGACAGGGTTGCTGCTCATGATGCGTACTTTATAGGTGGCCTCCCCGATGGTGATTGTCTTTTCTGTGATCACTTGCTCTACAAGGTCGGATCGGCCATTTGTAATTGTGTTGCCATTGTCCCAGATGCCATAAAAACTTTGAGTGGCTGTATTATCAATGTCTTTTTTGTTTATGTAACGGCCTGTACCAAAGAAGACCATGGTGTTTGGTGTGGTTGCTGATCCGCGCTGGTATGGGTGGCGGGTGACGGCAGGACGAGTGGTGATGGGTTGCCCGTCTTTAGTTTTAAATAATCGACTTCCACTCCATTCAGATGGTGTTTTACTGGAGAGGTCGAATACCCAAAGATTACCCGCAAGGTCACCAGCATAGGCCCTGTCTGCTATGCCGTCTCCATTCAGGTCAATGACGGCAGGTGCTGACAGCCCATTGCATTGGCTCTCTTCGTCACTGCAGCTGCCGTTTTCAATAGAGCCTATGCCAGTGCTGATGGATTTAATAATTGTTTTTCCGTCAGATAAATCAACAATAAACAGCCTGGCTTTGCCATCACCATCGGGTTCATTGTTATATCCGTTGCCAAAGATAGCGGCCCATTTTCCATTATTTAGTTTTGCTAATGTGGGCTTGCCGAATGTGTAGCCCAGGTTGTCATCAGTGAACTCCCAGAGTACTTTGTTTGCGGCTGAGCCTTGCTCGGCAAGCGCCTCTGGTGAGGTGACATCAAGTGCGAACAGCGCCTTGCCTCCTCCTCGCAGCCCGCTTACGAGAACGGTTCGCCAGTCACCGTTTATGAAAACATTGCCAATGGCTGGCGTTTGATCGGCATAATAGCGATGCGTGTAGCCTGGGTCAGCAAGCCAGTGCAGCCCTGCATCTTTGGCATCTGAGAAGAGCGCTTTTGGAAAATAGACAAAAACCTCTTTGCCAGTATCCGCATTAAAGCCGTGCAGGCCACCGCCGTTGGTGCCGACATAGATCATGGGGGTGCGCTGGCTTACATAGAAGTTTTCGTCATCATCATCTGTGGCGGTGGCAGTGGCCCACTGGCGATAGGAGTGCTCTGTTTCTATGGAGTCAGGGTAGTTGGCAGGGTTGGGGCGCCCGACATAGACGGGGGCAGAGTGGACAATATCAGCGAGCAGTTTGCCATTACGTGGGCGGAAATTGTAGCTGTCGGCGCTGCTGCCTTCGTTGACAGAGCTGCCGCGCAAATAGCCCACCAATGCCTTTCCAAATTCCTGCATTTTAGCTGTGTCACTGGTGTCGATATCATCTGGGGGGTTGCTGAGCAGATCATCTACCTGATCTTGACTTAGTTCTTTTTTTGGATCCAGATCCTGGTAATCCTTGGGAAAGACAAAGGGTATACCCTTTTTTCCATTGAATGTGATCATCACCCTGGGGCTATCTTCACGTTCTGAAAGCAGCTGGTGCGCGCGCCATGTGGGTTCATCGCTTAGTCCGATTATGGTAAGTTGATAGGCGAAAAGCTGGCCAGACCAATCTTCCGGGTCAAACCCTGCCTGATAGATGTATCCACCGGACCGCATGCTTGTTGAGTTGATAGCGACAGCCGCTGCTGCTGGTGAGGTATCTGTGCGGGCAGCAATATCAGAGAATGCCGCCTGCAGTTTTTTTATCAGCTCTTGCGGTCTTGTTGCGCTCAGGAATTGGCCACGGCCATTCCATGCGGCGTGCAGCATATCATCGATGGAGGAGGAGCTGTATTTTACAGGCTCAGGCCACCCGGAACCGAGGCCGTCATGGTCTGGGTCGTTGCAAATCTCTGGCCACCCCTGTGCTTCAACTGACTCTTCACGGTTGTCTGGGTAGCAGGCGGTTGAGCCGCTGCTTTGCAAGGTGCCACTTACGCCAAAGGCAACGGTATAGGTAACCAGATGTTGTGCCGGGTTATCATCTTTGCTGCCATCGAACAGGGTTGTTTCCGGAACTTTATCATCAAGAAGCTCGGACAAGTCACCCTTGTAATAATGCATGGCAACATCCGCCAGGGTGTTTGAATAGTTATCCGTGTAGGACTGGCCATCATATGGATTGTCGCTGTTTGCATCTGCGTTGCCAACTTCAGGTGAGGGGCCATTCCACTCTCCATCAGAGAGCAGTATTGCAAAATTTTGCTGGCATTCACCACCTTCACTTGCGCTCAATATAGGTGATCCATTGGTTAGCCCAAAGCCGAAAAGATTGTTTCCAATGCTGAGATTTTCTGCATCATCTTTGCCGCCCTCAAAATAACGCCCGGCATGGGCCAATGTTTTTCGCATGGGTGTGCCACCATCTGAGACAATACGATGCAGATTGGTTAATAATCGCCTCTTGTTTTCTGCTGCTGCAGCGTTAATGGGAAGCGATTTATCATCAATGTCTGTAATTTCAACGCCAAATTGTTCGCTTGAGAGTGCATCGTCCTCCCAATTCAGATTAAATACTGCCAT
>WFXD01000028.1 GCA_015490795.1 Gammaproteobacteria bacterium | reverse complement strand
GTGGCGATAGGACTGGCACCTCTGTTACTGGCCTGGGGGATGCAGGTCTCCCTGTTTGCACCTTTGGTGAATATGGTTGCTGTCCCGCTATTCAGTCTGCTTGTGGTGCCTTTGGCACTGCTTGGCAGCTTGCTGCTGTTGCTCTCTGATGGGTTGGGTGGATGGATGCTGTGGCCGCTTGCCTGGCTGCTTGACATGTTTGTTGGTGTGCTTGAGCGGGTGGCTTCGCAACCTTTCTCGGCCTGGGAGCAGGGCGGAATCCCCACCTGGAGCTGGCTGCCAGCTGCGCTGGGTGTCCTTTTGCTGCTGGCTCCGGCAGGGCTGCCGGGGCGCTGGTTGGGTGTGATCTTCCTGTTGCCACTGCTTTTGGTGCGGCCAGACTCCCCGGTGGCCGGAGAGCTCTGGTTTACCCTGCTGGATGTGGGGCAGGGGCTCTCTGCCGTCATCCAGACCCAGCACCATAGCCTGGTCTTTGATACGGGCGCGCGCTTCTCTGATGATTTCGATACGGGCTCTGCGGTGGTGGCCCCTTTTCTGCGCGAGTCGGGTATCTTGCATCTGGACCGCCTGATATTGAGCAATGCTGACAATGACCATGCCGGTGGTGCTTCCACACTGGTTGAACAGATACCTGTGCACGAGATTCTGAGCGGCGAGCCAGGCGAGATCACCTGGGGCAGCGCCCGGCAATGCACAAACAGAGAGGCATGGGAGTGGGATGGTGTGATATTCCGCTTCCTCTACCCGGCAGAGGGGAGCCAAGGCAGAGGCAACAATGCCTCGTGCGTACTGTTGGTAGAAAATGTGGCCGGACGAATCCTGCTGACAGCCGACATAGAAAAAGAGGCAGAATCCTGGCTGTTAAACAGCGTGCCAGATCAGCTGGCCGCAGAGATTGTTCAGGTACCGCACCACGGCAGCATGAGCTCATCCACCCAGGCTTTTGTCTCTGCCGTCTCGCCTGACTATGCCCTGGTGCCTGCCGGGTATCGAAATCGCTACCGCTTCCCGCGACCAGAGGTGGTGCAGCGCTGGCAGGCTGCCGGTGCCAAGGTGTTCAATACAGCAAACAGGGGAGCAATCCGTTATCGTCTGCATCCGGTCAAAGGGATTATGAAGCCGGAATTCTACCGGGCAGATGCAAAGCGCTATTGGCACAAATAGCGATTTTCACATCACTTGGATTTTAGGTGTAAAATATGCTGCTTCCAAACCCGGATAATTTATAGATCATGAATGACCCGGGCTAACGCTACTGAAACCGTTCAGGCCTGACATTGACGCAAATTCTTTCCATTGCCGTGGGCGGTGCCATTGGTGCCGTGATGCGCTATTGGGTCTCTACCGGGGTTTACAATCTGCTGGGACGGGGTTTTCCCTATGGCACCCTCGTAGTCAATGTGGCAGGCTCCCTGCTGATGGGCTTCCTCTACGTGCTGTTGCTGGAGCGGATGACCATCAGCCCGGAGCTGCGTGCCGCACTGCTGATTGGGGTTCTGGGCGCCTTTACCACCTTCTCCACCTTCTCTATCGAAACGCTGAATTTGATCGAACAGGCTGATTTTGTAAAGGCCGGGCTTAATGTGCTGATCAGTGTAGTCGCCTGTGTGGGTGCAGCCTGGGTCGGGGTTATTGTCGGGAGGCAGATGTGATGAGTCAGAAAAGCGAAATAACCATGGTGCGCATCTATCTTACAGAAGGGGAGCACCAATTTGAAAAGCTGATGGCCATCCTGCACGATGAAGAGAAGGTGCGTGGCGTCACCGCCTTTCGCGGGATTGCCGGTTTTGGGCGCTCTGGAAAGATGCACTCCTCCAGCCTGATCGACCTCTCGCTGGATCTCCCGCTGGTGTTGGAGTTCTTTGACAGCCCTGAAAAGGTTGAACGGGTGCTGGCACATCTGAATACATTGATTAAACCGGGCCACATCATCAGCTGGCCTGCCCAAGTGAATAGTGGTGAATAGATCATGCTGGACCCTCGTCTGCTTAGAAACGAACTGGAAACCGTTGCTCAACAACTTGCCCGCCGGGGCATGCAGCTGGATACGGCGCATATCTCGGGGTTGGAGTCTCGCCGCAAGGCGTTGCAGATAACCACTCAAGAGCTGCAAAATGAGCGGAACAGCCGCTCGAAAGGGATAGGCCAGGCCAAGGCGGCGGGTGAAGATATCAAGCCACTACTGGCCGAGGTCTCTGACCTGGGCGAGCGGCTCAAGGCTGCGGAAGAGGAGCTGCAGAGCGTACAGCAACTGCTGCGGGAGATCAGCCTGGGCCTGCCAAACCTGCCCCATCCGGATGTGCCTGAGGGCAGGGATGAAGCGGATAATCGCGAAGAGCGCCGCTGGGGCGAGCCTGCCCGTTTTGATTTTGAGCCCAAGGATCATGTAGATCTGGGCGCCAACAAAGGCATGGACTTTGAAGCAGGCGCTAAAATTGCCGGCTCCCGGTTTGTAACACTGCAAGGCCCGCTGGCAAGGCTACAGCGTGCATTGACCCAGTTCATGCTGGACCTGCACACCTCAGAGCATGGTTATACCGAAACCTATGTCCCCTTTCTGGTCAATGCCGACAGCCTGCAAGGCACCGGACAGCTGCCAAAGTTTGAAGAGGATCTGTTTGCACTCAAAGGGGAACAGGCCTACTACCTGATTCCCACTGCCGAGGTGCCAGTCACCAACCTGGTGCGTGACGAGATCATTGAAGATGCCGACATGCCAAAGCGCTGGGTGGCTCACACCCCCTGCTTTCGCAGCGAGGCAGGCTCTTATGGCAGAGATACCCGCGGCATGATCCGTCAACACCAGTTTGAGAAGGTAGAGATGGTACAGGTGGTGCGGCCATCAGAATCAGAAGCGGCGCTGGAACAGCTTACAGCGCATGCAGAGAGCGTGTTGCAGCGGCTGGAGTTGCCCTATCGGCTGGTCACGCTCTGCACCGGCGATCTGGGTTTTTCAGCGGTTAAAACCTATGATCTTGAGGTCTGGCTGCCGGGGCAGGGCAGATACCGTGAAATCTCATCCTGTAGCAACTTTCAGGATTTTCAGGCGCGACGCCTGCAGGCTCGCTGGCGTAACCCGGAAACGGGCAAGCCGGAGCTGGTTCACACCATCAATGGCTCCGGTCTGGCCGTAGGGCGCGCCCTGGTCGCAGTGATGGAGAACCATCAGGATGCCGATGGCAATATCACCGTGCCGGAGGCCTTGCTGCCCTATATGGGAGGCCTGAAGGTGATCTGAAAATTTAAAAATGGCTACCGCACCATCGCAATCAGCAGTATCACAAAACCAATAACGGCAGCCAATGGCAGCACTACCGCCTGCCAATCGCCCTCTTCAGCCTTGGGGCCATGCTCCATCCAGTGCTTTGCGCGAGGGTACATAAAGAACAGCATCATTCCCAATGCCGCAGCGGCGGCAATTTCCATCCACATCTTTCTCTCCTCCAAAAGCCAAAAAACCCCGGCAGAGTGCCGGGGTTTTGTTGTGACTATCGAGTTACCCAAAATCAGTCATCACTCATAACGCCAAGAATATGCAACAGGCTGATGAAGATGTTGAAGACACTCAGATAGAGTCCATAGGTGGCAAAGATGTAGTTTGTCTCACCACCGTTGACCATACGGCTGGTATCGAACAGGATAAACCCGCTCATCAGCAGAATGATCGCAGCAGACATGGCCAGCGCCAGCCCTGGGATCTCCAGGAAGAGGTTGGCCAGCATAGCCAGTACAACCACCATCATGCCAGCAAACAGGAAACCACCCATAAAGCTGAAATCACGCTTGGAGGTGAGGGCATAGCCTGAGAGACTCAGGAAGATAATGCCGGTGCCGCCAAAGGCGGTGCCAACGATCTGAGGTCCCTTGGGTAGCGCAAGGTATTGGCTGATAACTGGACCCAGACCAAAACCAAGTAGTCCCGTAATAAGGAAAATAACCCCAAGGCCAGCAGACGAGTTGGCCGTTTTTGGCAGTACGAATATGCCGAGCAGCATGCTGCCAATGACGCAGATCAGGTAGGTCATGCCAGGAGGCTGAACAACAACAGAGACCGCAGCCATGATGGCACTGAAGATCAGTGTTGCTGAAAGAAGCATATAAGTGTTCTTGATCAGCTTGTTTGTGGCAAGTGTAGAGCCAGCCTGACTAGCGACTGAAAAGTCAACGCGGTTCATAGGCTTGTATTCTCCTTCTTGGAAATACGATTAACAAAATTAGTCTTCAGAAAGTGGAAGACGGGCACCTCTGAGTAAGAATACTCAAATAATTGGAAAGTGCAACTAAAAAAAGGTTCCATTGGTGCTGGCAAATCCCCACCAAAATCAGGTATCCTTCCCGCTCATTCGTCAAACGCAGAATCATTTGGAGAGGTGGCAGAGCGGTTGAATGCGGCGGTCTTGAAAACCGTTGAGGGTTTATCCCCTCCCAGGGTTCGAATCCCTGCCTCTCCGCCATACAGATAGACCATTTCATTGTATATCAATGCGTTAATAAATACAGTTTGACTTACTCTCCCGCAGATACCCCCACTCAAGAGCTCTTTTCTTTGCGTAGCACCTTTTTTCATAACATGGCTTTACAGTGTTCCAATAAAGCCCTGCTGTAGCCGTAAAGCAGCTGTTTTGAACCGATCAGGATAGGATTTGATATGAAAACCCTCTATGACAAACTCTGGGAAGCACATATTGTTCGCTCTGAGGCGGATGGCACTTCACTCCTATATATAGACCGCCATCTAGTGCATGAGGTGACCTCTCCACAGGCCTTTGAAGGGCTGCGGCTGGCGGGGCGCAGCCCTTGGCGCACGGGAGCCAATCTGGCAACCCCTGACCATAATGTGCCAACACAGAACCGGGAGAAGGGGATTGTTGATCCGGTTGCCCGCCTGCAGGTGGAGACCCTGGATAAAAACTGCCGGGAGTTTGGTATTACCGAGTTCGAGATGGACGATGTCCGCCAGGGGATCGTGCATGTAGTGGGGCCGGAAGAGGGTGCTACCCTGCCGGGCATGACACTGGTCTGTGGTGACTCCCACACTGCGACGCATGGTGCACTGGGTGCCCTCGCCTTTGGCATCGGCACCTCTGAGGTCGAACATGTACTGGCAACCCAGTGCCTGATCCAGAAGAAATCCAGGAGCATGTTGATCAATGTAGAAGGCAAACTGGGTAAAGGGGTGGATGCCAAGGATCTGGTGCTGGCAATTATTGGCAAGATCGGCACCGCAGGCGGAACAGGCTACGCCATTGAGTTTGCCGGGGAGGCGATTCGCAACCTCTCCATTGAAGGGCGGATGACGGTCTGTAATATGACCATTGAAGCGGGTGCGCGTGTCGGACTGGTTGCAGTGGATGAGGCTACAATCGAATATGTAAAGGGCCGCCCCTATGCCCCAGAGGGTGAGATATGGGATCAGGCCGTAGCCGCCTGGCGGGATCTGCGCAGCGATGAAGGGGCGCACTTTGACCGGGTTGTTACGCTTGACGCCACCCGGATTCAGCCACAGATGACCTGGGGCACCTCACCCGAGATGGTGGTGCCGGTGACAGGCATGGTGCCTGATCCCGCACAGGAGCCAGATCCTGCCAAGGCCGACGGCATGCGCCGGGCATTGGAGTATATGGGGCTTGAAGCCGGCACCCCTTGCAGCGAAATTCGCCCGGATGTGGTCTTTATCGGCTCCTGTACCAACTCGCGTATTGAGGATCTGCGTGATGCCGCCGCAGTAGCCAAAGGGCGCAAGGTGGCGGACAGTATCAAACAGGCACTGGTGGTGCCAGGTTCTGGCCTGGTGAAACAGCAGGCAGAAAAGGAGGGGCTGGACAAGATCTTTATCGAAGCCGGTTTTGAGTGGCGGGACCCAGGCTGCTCCATGTGCCTGGCAATGAATGCCGATCGGCTGGAACCGGGTGAGCGCTGCGCCTCCACCTCAAATCGCAATTTTGAAGGGCGACAGGGGGCGGGAGGGCGTACCCACCTCGTTGGACCCGCCATGGCCGCAGCAGCTGCGGTAACTGGCCATTTCGTTGATGTAAGGAGCCTCTAAATGAACCCGTTCAAGAGACTTACCGGCATTGTGGCGCCGCTGGATCGCTCCAATGTGGACACCGATGCCATCATCCCCAAACAGTTTTTGAAATCCATCAAGCGCACCGGCTTTGGCCCAAACCTGTTTGATGAGTGGCGCTACCTTGATCGAGGCGAGCCAGGGGTAGATTGCTCCAGTCGCCCATTAAACCCCGATTTTGTGCTGAATGACGCCCGCTACCAGGGTGCGCAAATACTGCTGGCACGCGATAATTTTGGCTGTGGCTCCTCTCGTGAGCATGCCCCGTGGGCTTTGGATGATTATGGCTTTCGCGTGATTATCGCCCCAAGTTTTGCCGACATATTCTTTAATAACTGCTTTAAAAATGGCCTGTTACCTATTGTTTTACCAAATGAAACAGTAGATAAGCTGTTTCAGGAGGCCACAGGGGAGCAGGCGCTTGAGCTGACCGTTGACCTGGAGACCCAGACCATTGCCCTGCCCAATGGTGAGGACATCAGCTTCGAGGTGGATGAGTTCCGCAAACACTGCCTGCGCAACGGACTGGATGATATTGAGCTGACCCTCCAGCATGTTGATGCAATCAACGCCTATGAGGCCAGGCGCAAGCAGACAGCCCCTTGGCTCTTTACGCAGTAGCAGCAAAATTTAAAATAGTTAAGATCTCCATAAAGGAGAGGGTATAGATTATGAGCAAAAAAATTCTGATTCTTCCAGGTGACGGTATCGGTCCTGAAATTGTGGCCGAAGCAGTCAATGTCATTCACTGCCTGCGCGAAGAGCATGGCCTGGAGGTTGAGCTGGATGAGGCGCTGGTTGGCGGTGCAGCCTACGATGCAGCAGGGCACCCCCTGCCAGAGGCCACGCTGGAGCTGGCCAGAGAGGCCGATGCCATCCTGCTGGGGGCTGTTGGCGGCGCCAAATGGGAGTCGCTGGATATTGCTGTTCGGCCCGAAAAAGGGCTGCTTGGCCTGCGCTCAGAGCTGAGCCTGTTTGCCAACCTGCGCCCCGCCATCCTCTACCCCCAACTGGCCGATGCCTCAACCCTGAAGCCAGAGGTGGTCTCTGGCCTGAACCTGATGATTGTGCGTGAGCTGACCGGAGGCATCTACTTTGGCCAGCCCCGCGGCGTCCGAAAGCTAGAAAGTGGTGAAAAAGAGGGCTATAACACACTGATATACAAAGAATCAGAGGTTGATCGTATTGTGCGGGTTGCCTTCGATATTGCGCGCAAACGAGAGAGCCGGGTCTGCTCTGTAGACAAGGCCAATGTGCTGGAGTGCACCGAGCTGTGGCGCGAAGTGGCCACCCGCGTCGGCAAAGAGTACCCGGATATAGAGCTGAGCCACATGTACGTTGATAACGCTGCGATGCAGCTGGTGAAGGCGCCCAAGCAGTTCGATGTAATGGTGACCACCAATATGTTTGGCGATATCCTCTCTGATGCCGCAGCGATGCTGACCGGCTCAATCGGCATGCTGCCATCTGCATCACTGGATGCGCATGGCAAAGGCATGTATGAACCAATCCATGGCTCTGCCCCCGATATTGCCGGACAGGGCGTGGCCAATCCGTTGGCAACCATCCTCTCTGTTGCCATGATGTTGCGCTATAGCCTGGACGAACCAGCAATGGCAGACTGCATCGAACAGGCGGTAGACCAGGTGCTGGATCAGAGGCTGCGCACACCGGATATCATGTCTGATGGAATGCAACAGGTTGGCACTGAAGAGATGGGCAGCGCCGTGGTTTCGGCCATGAAGGGCTGATACCTAATCTACAAGTAAAACATTATAAAGATAGGCAAACGCTATGAAACGCATAGGCTTTGTTGGTTGGCGCGGCATGGTTGGTTCCGTTTTAATGCAGCGCATGCAGGCTGAGAGTGATTTCGACCAGATCGAAGAGGCGCTCTTCTTCACCACCTCTCAAGTGGGGCAGGATGGGCCGGATACGGGTAAAGGATCCCAGCCGCTGCAGGATGCAAAGGATATTGAAGCCCTGAAGAGCCTGGATGCCATTGTTACCTGTCAGGGTGGTGACTATACCCGTGAAATCTTCCCCAGGCTGCGTGCCGCAGGGTGGGATGGCTACTGGATTGATGCCGCATCAGCACTGCGGATGGAGAAGGAGAGCATCCTCATTCTCGATCCCGTAAACAGAGATGTCATCACCGCAGGGCTGGCTGCTGGCGCCAAAAACTATGTCGGCGGCAACTGCACCGTCAGCTTGATGCTGATGGGGCTTGGCGGACTGTTTCAACATGATCTTGTGGAGTGGGCCACCTCCATGACCTATCAGGCGGCATCAGGCGCGGGCGCGAGCAACATGCGCGAGCTGCTGGCCCAGATGGGCGCGGCAGAGGCTGCGGTCAGACCACAGCTGAATGACCCGGCCTCAGCTATTCTGGAGATTGACCAGATTGTAGCGGAGACACTGCGCAGTGATGCCTTTCCTACCGACTGCTTTGGTTTTCCGCTGGCTGGTAGCCTGATCCCGTGGATCGACAGACAGCTGGAGAATGGCCAGAGCCGCGAAGAGTGGAAGGGTGGGGTTGAGAGCAACAAAATCCTGGGGCGCGAGGATGATCCCATCGTGATTGATGGTATCTGTGTTCGCATTGGCGCCATGCGCTCTCACAGCCAGGCGCTGACTATCAAATTGCGTAAAGATGTTCCGATGGATGAGATTGAATCCATGCTGGCCGAAGCCAACGAGTGGGCCAAGGTTATCCCAAATGAGCGCGAGGCTACCATGCGGGAACTGACACCCGCCAAAGCAACGGGAGGGCTTGAGGTGCCTGTTGGCCGCCTGCGCAAGATGAACATGGGGCCGGAATACCTGTCAGCTTTCACAGTAGGCGACCAGCTGCTGTGGGGCGCTGCCGAACCGTTACGTCGCATGCTGCGTATTTTATTGACAGCCTCTTAGGGGGTGTTCTCAATTACCTGAGTGAGCGCGATTCTGAGGCATTTTTCGTGCTGGCGAGGCGCAGTGAGGCGTAATAATTATTCTATTGCAACGAACTGCAACGCTGCCAGCACGAAAAAGGGCCAGAATCTCGCCACGAACGGTGATTGAGAACGCCCCCCTAGTACACCGTCAATATAACCTTGAGGGTGTACTAAAAGGACTTTAACAACGGGAGCTGCTGGTGGAAGAGGCTAGGAGGCTGTCCGAGAACTCGGCTTTTTACGAAATGCAATTTCTAACTCATTGATTCGTAAGGATTTAATTATTGACATATTGCATATTTACCTATTCTCGGACAGCCTCCTAGGAGGCTGTCCGAGAATAGAGAGATATGAGAGCTAATAGCCACCCTAACTCTCATGAACCCGCTGGTCACACCCCTGATAATGGAAGATGATAGGGG
>WFXD01000027.1 GCA_015490795.1 Gammaproteobacteria bacterium | reverse complement strand
ATTCGGACTCAGGGGGGAAAACTTGAACAGAGTTCACACTTTTGCGGCTGTAAAAGCCGCTGCTACAGGTAGACAAGGGTGTTTTTTTGCAGATATATGAGACAGATAGGAATGCTGTTCTTTTTTTGCACGATAAAACAGGGGGTTTGAGAGGGGAAGAACCCTTCTGTGCCGTTTATCTGTAAAAATGCCCGCTGAGTGGCAACAGGGGATTAATTCATGCCGATTACAGGCAGATCAACTGATCTGCCCGAAGGGTTGGTCGGTCAATATGACCTTGGCGGTGTACCAGCTTCATGCACCAATACGACGGCACCCAGTGGCGGCAATGTAAGCGTGGCAGAGTGGCTTCTGTTCATCCATGGCGTGGGTTCGGTGTTGACACCTCCAGCGTTACCCAGGTTGCTGCCGCCATAAAGTTCAGAATCTGAATTTAGCACCTCACGGTAGAAACCGGCTTGAGGCAGGCCAATGCGGTAATTGGTTCGAGGTACAGGGGTAAAATTCAATATCACAATGATATTGTGGCCCTCGCTATCTCTCCGCAGGTAACTGAGAACGGATTGACTGGCATCATGACAATCAATCCATTCAAAGCCGCTGTTTTCAAACTCAACTTCATGCAGAGCGGCTGTATTTTTATACAGTTTATTCAGATCACTGACCAGCGACTGCACGCCCTGATGCTGGGGACGCTCCAGAAGATACCAATCCAATGTTGTGGCATCGTTCCATTCCCGACCTTGTGCAAACTCGCTTCCCATAAAGAGTAGTTTTTTGCCGGGATAGGTAAACATGTAACTGTAGAGCAGACGCAGCGAGGCGAATTTTTGCCAGCTATCGCCTGGCATTTTATCCAGCATGGAGCCTTTGCCATGCACCACCTCATCATGTGAGAAGGGGAGAACGAAGTTTTCGGTAAAGGCGTAGAGCAGGCCAAAGGTGAGCTGATCATGGTGGTAGTGCCGATGGATGGGGTCTTGGCTGAAATAGGACAAGGTATCGTGCATCCACCCCATGTTCCATTTCATGCTGAAACCAAGACCGCCAAGCCAGGTAGGACGGGAGACCTGTGGCCAGGCGGTAGACTCCTCTGCAATAACCATCACCCCGGGAAACAGCTCATGGGTGGTGATGTTGAGCTGTTTCAGGAATTCAACCGCTTCCAGGTTCTCTCTTCCGCCGTGTTCATTGGGCACCCAGTCACCTGGCTCACGGGAGTAGTCCAGATAGAGCATGGAGGCGACGGCATCAACCCGCAGGCCATCCAGATGGAACTCCTCCATCCAGTAGATGGCGCTGGCCAGCAGAAAATTCTGCACCTCTTTGCGGCCATAGTTGAAGATCAGCGTGCCCCAGTCGCGGTGCTCGCCTCGGCGTGGATCTTCATGCTCATAGAGCGCGGTGCCATCGAACTGCCCGAGCGCATGTCTGTCTTTGGGAAAGTGTGCGGGCACCCAGTCAAGAATGATGCCGATACCACGCTGATGCAGATGATCGACAAAGTAACGAAAATCATCGGGGGTGCCAAAACGGCTGGTGGGGGCGAAATAGCCGGTGGTCTGGTAGCCCCATGAGGCATCGAAGGGGTGCTCGGTGATGGGCAGCAGCTCGATGTGGGTAAAGCCCAGTGCGCAGAGATGATCTGCAAGGCGATGCGCCAGCTCACGGTAATTCAGGAAGTGGCCGTTTTCATCCTTTTGCCAGGAGCCAAGATGCGCCTCATAGATGGAGAGCGGCGCCCGCTGCCAATCACGCTGGTTCCGCTGCTGCATCCATTGTTGGTCGTTCCAGTCAAACTCACTTTCTGCTGTGGTGATGCAGGCGGTCTCTGGCCGGAGCTGGAACTGATGGCCATAGGGGTCTGTTTTCGTTAACACCTCCCCCGTACAGCTGCGGATCTCGAATTTATAGAGGGCACCCGCCTCCAGGCCAGGAATAAACAGCTCCCAGACACCGGAATCACCACGGCAGCGCATGGGGTGGACACGCCCGTCCCAGTTGTTGAAATCACCAATAACACTGACCCGCTCCGCATTGGGTGCCCAGAGCGCAAACAGGATGCCTGCCGCACCATCGGCCTGATGGGGGTGAGCACCAAGAAAGCGGTAGGCATGCCAATGCTTTCCTTCGCCAAACAGGTGCAGATCAAAGTTCTCCAGCTGGGGGGGGAAGCAGTAGGGGTCATACTGAGTGTGCTGCTGACCGTGGCTATCCTGCCATCTGATCCGGTAGCGGTCTGCTACCTCTGCTGCCTCACCCCGCCACTCGAAGAGATCCGTGTTGAGGATACGGGTCAACGGCTGGGCAACACCCTCGATATTGACCTGCTCGGCCTGCGGAAGAAAGAGCCGGATCAATGCCCTGCTGCCCCTCCGATGGCATCCCAATACTGAAAAAGGGTCATGATGGCGGGCTTCAATGATACGCTGTAGCGAACTGCTGAGTCTCTGTTTTGAGGTTTGTCTGTTTGAAGCCATCAGATGAGGTGCCGAAACTTTGGAATAAGAAATGGAGAGATCTCTGCCTGTTCAGTCAATAGCATATCGGGATAATCTCTTGTGACTGTAAATGGTATCATACTGCCGATGTTTGGGTGGGGCGCTCACAGGTTAATCGGGGAGATGAGAGATTATGAATCAAACATGTAATCCACGCTTTGTAAGTCGACTGACAAGAAACACCCTGGCGCTGATCCTGGCGGGGGGGCGTGGTTCGCGGCTAAAGCAGCTTACACAGTGGCGCTCAAAGCCTGCGGTGCCCTTTGGTGGAAAATTCCGGATCATCGATTTCCCGCTCTCCAACTGCATCAACTCCGGCATCCGGCGCATTGGCATTCTGACTCAATACAAGGCGCACTCCCTGCTTTTGCATATCCAGCGTGGCTGGGGGTTCCTGCGCGGTGAGTTTGGCGAGTTTGTCGAACTGCTGCCTGCGCAACAACGGGTTGAGAACAACTGGTATCAGGGCACGGCAGATGCGATCTATCAGAACATTGATATTCTGCGCAGCCATAACCCCGACTATGTATTGATCCTGGCCGGTGACCACGTCTACAAGATGGATTATGGCACCATGATCGCCCATCACGTAGCGGCAGGGGCAGATATGACAGTGGGCTGCCTGGAGGTTGATCTGGAGACCGCCAAGGCCTTTGGGGTGATGAGCGTTGATGGCGAAGGGCGGGTGCTGGAGTTTGCAGAAAAACCCGAGAACCCCAAGCCCCTGCCCGGCTCAACAGATGTGGCACTGGTCTCCATGGGCATCTATGTCTTCAACAAGGATTTCCTGTTTGAACAGCTGATCAAAGATGCAGACATCCGTGACTCAACCCATGACTTTGGCAAGGATATCATCCCCAACATCATCAGCAACTACCGTGTTGTCGCCCACCTTTTCAGAGAGAACGAGTCAGGCGCACAGGCCTACTGGCGTGATGTGGGGACAGTGGATGCCTTCTGGAAGACCAACCAGGAGCTGATCGGCGTAACGCCTGAGTTGAATCTTTATGACTCCAGCTGGCCGATCTGGACCTACCAGGAGCAACTTCCACCGGCAAAATTCATCTTCGATGACGATGGCCGCCGAGGCATGGCGGTGGATTCCATGGTCTCCGGGGGATGCATCATCTCTGGCGCCACAATCAGGCACACCCTGATCTTTTCCAATGTGCGGGTTAACTCATTCAGTGAAATTGAGGATTCCGTGCTGCTGCCAAATGTGGTGATTGAGCGTAACTGCCGCATCAAAAAAGCGGTGATTGACGATGGCTGCGTCGTACCTGAAGGAACCATTATTGGTGAAGACCCCGTGGCAGATGCGCAGCGATTCCATGTAACAGAAAAGGGTGTGGTGCTGGTCTCACCCGATATGCTGGGGCAGGAGATACACCGTGTCCGATGAGCGCAAATTGAAGGTTGTTTTATGCTGGCACATGCACCAGCCAGACTATCGCGGGCCGGATAACAGCGACTACCAGCTGCCGTGGGTCTACCTGCATGCCATCAAGGATTATGTCGATATGGCCTACCATCTGGAGGCCAACCCCAATGCGCGGGCGGTAGTCAACTTTGCCCCGGTGCTGCTGGAACAGCTGGCAGATTATGCCGAGCAGATCCAGGGCTGGCTCACCTCGGGCAAACGCATTCGTGATCCACTGTTATCGGCATTGGCAGGGCCGGGTCTGCCGATCGACCGCAAGGCGCGCCGCAGCCTGATTGAAGCCTGTCAAAAAGCCAATGAGAAGCAGCTGATCAAACGCTTCAGCGCCTATGAACGCCTGATTGAGCTGGCCTCCTGGCTGGAGAGCCACCCCGAATCCATTCGCTATCTCAATGACCAGTATCTGGCCGACCTGCTGGTCTGGTATCACCTGGCCTGGCTGGGGGATAGCGTGCGCCAGAACGACCTGCGGGTTCAATCGCTGCAGAAAAAACGTCGCGGCTATGACATGGAAGACAGACGGCGTTTGGTAACGCTGATCGGTGAGCTGCTGTCGGGCGTTATTGAACGCTATCGCGCGCTGGCAGAGTTTGGCCGGATAGAGCTTTCCGTTACCCCCTATGCGCACCCCATTATCCCCCTGATGCTGGATATCGAAACGACCCGGCAGGCGATGCCGGATGCACAGCTGCCAGAACAGAAGTGCTATCCCGGAGGCGAGCCGCGCGCCCGCTGGCATATCCGTAAAGGAGTGGAGCGATTTGAACATTTTTTTGGCTTTCGCCCTGAAGGGTGCTGGCCCTCCGAGGGTGCCGTCAGCACCGAGACCCTGCGCCTGCTGGAAGAGGAGGGTTTTCGCTGGGCCGCCAGTGGGCAACAGGTGCTGCACAACAGTCTGACTGCCGTGGGTGAATCTTCCGTGCTAGACAAAAACTGGCTGCACCTGCCGTACCGTTTCAATGAAGGGCGGCTCAACTGCTTTTTTCGTGATGATGGTCTCTCTGACCTGATTGGCTTTAAATATGCCGACTGGCATGCGGATGATGCCGTGGGCAATCTGCTGCATCATCTGGAGAACATTGCAGATACCTGCGCCAATGAGCCAGACAGCGTGGTCTCGATCATAATGGATGGAGAGAATGCCTGGGAGTACTACCCGCACAATGGCAGCTATTTTCTCTCTGCACTCTACGAAGCCCTTGCAGAGCACCCAAGGCTTGAATTGACCACCTTCTCGGACTGCATTCGCCAGCAAAAAAACCACCGCCCCCCACTGCCTCAACTGGTGGCGGGAAGCTGGGTCTATGGCACCTTCTCTACATGGATCGGCGACCCCGATAAAAACCGCGCCTGGGATATGCTGATTGAAGCCAAACAGGTCTACGATGAGGTCGTGGCCTCGGGCCGCCTGAACAAACAGGCGCTGGAAGCGGCAGAGCTGCAACTGGCAACCTGCGAGGGTTCGGACTGGTTCTGGTGGTTTGGAGACTACAACCCCGGTGATACCGTCAGCGATTTTGAACGGCTGTTTCGCCGGCAACTGACCCACCTCTATGAGATGCTGGGCGAGCAACCGCCAGCGCACCTCTATCAGGTCTTTGCCTATGGCAGCGGTGCGCCGGTGCGCGGCGGTGTCATGAAGCAGAACGCATAGCGTGGAGTCCTGCCTGGATCAGCGCCGTGCAGGCGTCCTGCTGCACATCACCTCTCTGCCTGGGCAGGGGACAACCGGTGATCTTGGCTCTTCCGCCAGGCACTTTGTCCACTTTCTGCGGGACTCCGGCCTTACACTCTGGCAGACCTTGCCCATAGGGGCGACCCAGGGTGGTGGGTCACCCTACCAATCGACCTCCGTACATGCCGGAAACCCGCGCCTGATCGCACTGGAGCCGCTGGTTGAAAAGGGCTGGCTGAGTGGGCGCCTGCTGGAGCAGGAATCACTCTCAGATGAGGATAAACGCAATGCACTGGCGGCCGCCTGGCATGGATTCAACCAGCATGCCGACCCATCCGACATATCTGCACTGCACCTTTTCAGAGAGGAGCGGCAGACCTGGCTGGAGGACTATCTGCTCTTTCAAGCGCTGCATAATGAGTTGCAATGCGGCTGGTGGGAGTGGCCGCCGGCACTGCGCCACCGCGAGCCAGACGCCCTGGCCAAGGCATCGGCAAGGCTGAGCAAAAAGAGGGACTACCTCTGCTTTGAGCAGTTTGTCTTTTTCCAGCAGTGGATGGCGCTGAAGCAGTATGCCAATGAACGGGGAGTGCTGCTGTTTGGCGATATGCCGATCTTTGTGGCACACGACAGTGCAGAGGTGTGGTCTCAACAGGCGGCATTTCTGCTCGATGATGAGGGGCAGCCAACCGTGGTAGCCGGTGTACCGCCGGATTGCTTCTCAGAGCTGGGGCAGCGCTGGGGAAACCCGCTCTACCGCTGGGATCTGATGCAGCAGAATGGCTTTGCCTTCTGGGTGGCGCGAATGAAGACCCAGTTGCAGCTGTTCGATCTGATCCGCATCGACCACTTCCGAGGCTTTGAAGCCTATTGGGAGATCCCGGCAGAGGAGGAGAATGCCGTCAGAGGCCACTGGGTCAAGGCGCCGGGGGATGCACTGTTTGAGCGGCTGCATGAGGTCTATGATCCACTGCCACTGGTGGCTGAAGATCTGGGCATCATTACCGCTGAAGTGAATGCACTGCGCAATAAGTACCGGCTTCCTGGCATGAAGATACTGCAATTTGCCTTTTCGGGTGAGGCGGATAACCCCTATCTCCCCTTCAACCACACGGAAAACTCCGTGGTCTATACCGGGACACATGATAATGACACCACCCTGGGCTGGTACCTCAGCCTGGATTGTGAAACCAGGCAGTATGTCGATGAGTATCTTGGCCGCTCGCAGGAGATCATGCCCTGGCCACTGATTCGCAGCGCGCTGGCCTCCTCTGCACGGCTCGCTGTTTTGCCGATGCAGGATCTGCTGGCGCTGGATGGCACGCATCGCATGAATCTGCCGGGCACGGTTGAGGGCAACTGGCGCTGGCGTTTTAGCTGGGATCAGGTAGAGCCGGATCTTGCAGCCCGTCTGCACCGCCGGGTGAAGATGTATGGCCGTTTGGTAAAATGAGGGATATAACATGTCAAAAAGAGTAAAAAAGGTCGTATTCCCGGTAGCAGGGATGGGCACACGGTTTCTTCCGGCCACCAAGGCCAGCCCCAAGGAGATGCTGCCGGTGGTTGATAAGCCACTGATTCAATATGCGGTTGAAGAGGCGATAGCAGCGGGTGCGGAGGTGATGGTGTTTGTTACCGGCCGTAACAAATATGCCATCTCAAACCACTTTGACACAGCCTATGAACTGGAGAGCGAGCTTGAAGAGCGGGGCAAGGAGAAGCTGCTGAATATGGTGCATAATATTGTGCCGCCACATGTCTCCTGCGTCTTTATCCGCCAGTCCATGCCTTTGGGTTTGGGGCATGCCGTGCTCTGTGCCGAGCCAATAGTGGGTGATGAGCCCTTTGCCGTCATCCTTGCAGATGACCTGATTGACGATACCGGCAGTGGTTGTCTCTCCCAAATGGTCAAGGCCTTCTCTGAAACGGGCAGCACTGTTTTGGGCGTGGAGCGGGTTGCAAAGGAGGAGACAGACAAGTACGGAATAGTCGCCACAGAGGGTGACCAGCAGCTGCTTGAGGTAAAAGGTATTGTAGAGAAGCCAAAGCCCGCAGAGGCGCCATCCAACCTGGCGGTGGTGGGCCGGTATATCCTGACCTCAGGGATATTCGCCCAGCTGGCACAGACAGGGCGTGGAGCGGGTGGCGAGATTCAGCTCACGGATGGCATTGCGCGGCTGATGAAGAGAGAGAAGGTCTTTGCCTACCAGTTCAAAGGCAACCGCTATGATTGCGGCAGCAAGCTGGGGTATCTGATGGCGACGGTTGACTACGCCCTGCAACATCCTGAACTGAAGAGTGATTTCAGGGCGTGGCTGGAGTCGCGTTTCAGTTAGCGTGGGCTATCTCTGTGAACGGGCCGCCCGCATCGCTTCAACCTTTCCAAGCATCCGGCTTGCCTCTGCGCCTATATTGCCATTCGGGTCCAGCGCCTGTGCCTTGCGCAGCGGGGCTTCGGCCTCTTCGTAGCGGCCCAGTGACAGAAGGATAAAGCCCTTGCTCAGCCGGGCGAATTTGTAGTCCGGGTTTGCGGCGATCGATCTATCCAGCACCTCCAGCGCCGCTTGCGAGTTGCCGGTATAGTGGTATGCAAGCCCCAGGTCGTTCAGTGCATCAAAATCATTGGGGTTAAAGGTTATTGCCCGTTTGTAGATGAGGATCGCCTCATCAAAACGGCGCTGTTCAAAATAGGCATCCCCCAGCGCAGAGAGCAACGCACCATTGTCTGGATCATCAAACAGCCGGGCTTTAAGCGTCTCAATCACTGCATCCTGGTTGGGCATGGCTGCCTGCATGCTGGGCTGGATCTGCTGCGCGGGGGCTGAGGCGCCTTTGTTCTCGCCTTCACAGCCCAGTATAAAAAGCGTAGTGGCCAGCACCGCCAGGGCACGATGGCATGCAGTGAATCTATTCTGAACCCGATATTTCATACGCAAAAAACTCCAGTGGTCATTGACTTGCAGACAGAACCCGGGATGATCCAATGCACCCGCCCATTCGTCAAGGCGGATATGATGAGCGGTCTGCTCAGGTGGCAAACCAGATAAGAGCAGAGTAGCGCAAGGCCTTGCCGATAATAATAAAGAGCAGCGAAGCCAGCCAGCCTGTCTTTAACCAGCCAGCAGCCAGGCAGAGTGGATCGCCGATGAGCGGCAGCCAGGAGAAGAGCAGCGCCGGGCTGCCCCAATGTTGCAGCCGTTGAATAGCGGTCTGATGCTTCTGCTCCAGCCGCCTGGCGGGAAAGCGCCAGACCCACCAGCGCCCCATGCCCCAGCTGAGCATGCCGCCCAGACTGTTGCCTGCCGTGGCAACCAGCAGCAGCATGGCGGGTGAGCTGATCCCATTGCTTGTGTGGTAGACCAACAGCGCTTCAGAGCCGCCAGGCAGTAGTGTGGAGGAGATCAGGGCGCTAAAGAAAAGCGCCCAAAGCGGGTGGTCACTCATCTCTGTTCAACTCTATGGGCTGATTGAAACCTACTGCGGTTTCAGCTGCTCTTTATCAGGCTGATTGATATGCCACAGCTCGATAGTGACGCTTAATCCACCCAGCTTCCGGGATTGGCTGAACACTATTTTGCCGTTGTAGAGTTTGACAATATCCTTGGCAATGGCCAGCCCAAGCCCGTGCCCCTCCACTGTTTCATCCAGGCGCGTGCCTCGTCGGGCAAGCTGTTTCGCCTCCTGTTCGCTGCATCCGGGGCCATCGTCTTCGATGGTGATCTTTATCGTCTCTGCGCCCGTGATACTACAGAGCACTGTGGTTTTGGCCCACTTGCAGGCGTTATCCAGGATATTCCCCATCAGTTCCAGCATGTCCTCTCTGTCACCGAAGGTGGGGGTATCTGCCATAACCTGCCACTGAATATCCAGCTGGCGTTTATGGTGTATCTGCCGGAGCACTTCAATAAGGTCTGGCAACTCTTGCTGGGCATTAAAGCGGTAACCAGGGCTTCCGCTTCCAGCCAGACGGGCGCGCTTCAACTCCCGCTCCATCAATTTTAGTATGCGCTCCTGCTGGGTCCGCATTTGGGCCCGCAGCTCGGGGTGGTCATCCAGCTCTTTGCTATCCAGATACTGCACCAGGAGATTAAGCGGCCCTTTAAGGGCGTGCGCCAGATTGCCCAGCGCATTGCGTGAGCGACTCAGGCGTTGAGCCAGCAGCTCCAGCAGCCGGTTGAACTCCTGCACCAGTGGTAAAATTTCATCAGGAACATCCTGTGAGAGGGCGCCAATCTCTCCCTGCTCCAGACTCTGCATATCAGCACGCACGGTATCCAGGCGTTTGAAGGACTGGCGGATTACCCGCTGCTGAACAACAAGCAGGATCAGCAGCGCCGCCAGGGAGAGTCCGGCAAATATCCACTGGAAAAGGGAGAGATGACGCTCCAGTGGCGTGAGATCCTCGGCCACCGCCAGGGTAAATGCATGTCCCTGCTTTTGGTAGTGTCTGGCCCATACCAGCAGATTCTGACCCGATGGCCCCGATGCATACCACTGTGCGGTGTCACCCGGTTCCACCACCTGCAGGTCGAGGGTCTGATCCCAGAGTGAGCGTGAGCTCTGAATGGAGCCATCCGCCATGCGAATGCTGTAGTAGTGCCCGGAGAAGGGGCGTTTATAGATGGGGTTGATATATTCCAGCTCCACCGGGGAGTGATCTGCCCCGGTAAATGTGATGGCTGACAGCAGGCTCTCGGCATCATGTTCAAGGCGGGAGCCGATCAGATCCTCCCCAAGCCCCCGCACGGCCAGGCTGCCGGCCCACCAGAGCATGGGCATCAGCAGCATCAGGCTCAATGTCAGCCCCAGTTGCAGAAGCCGCTGCAGGGAGTTCATCCGCTCTTTTCGATAAAGATGTATCCCTGTCCACGCCGGGTGGCGATGCGCTCCTTGCCCAGTTTGTCCCGCAGGCGGCGAACATAGACCTCAATAAGGTTGCTGTCACGATCAAAGTCCTGATCATAAACATGCTCTGTCAGTCGGGTCTTGGAGAGGATCTGCCCCGGATGCAGCATAAAGCAGCGCAGCAGGCGGAACTCTGTGCCGGTCAGATCAAAGATTTTACCGTCAGGCAGCTTCACCTGCTGACGATCTTCATCCAGGATCAGGTCACTGCTCTGTAGTGACTCCCCTGTCTTGTTATGACTGCGGCGGATAAGCGCCTGTATACGAACCACCAGCTCTTCCGTATGGAACGGCTTGCAGAGATAGTCATCCGCACCGGCCTTGAAGCCATCGACCCGCTCATGCCAGGCATCCCGCGCAGTGAGGATGATGACCGGCACCCGGTTTTCTCGCTGCCGCCAGTTTTGCAGCACCTCCAATCCTGGCCGCTGTGGCAGCCCCAAATCCAGAATGACCACATCATAGGGTTCCATATCACCCATAAACTCAGCATCAACGCCGTTGTCGGCATGATCCACAGCGAAGCCCTGGTGCGCAAGAGCGGCACTCAGGCGTCCTGCCAGTTCAGCATCATCTTCTACCAGCAGCAGGCGCATCTTTACTCCTCCCGCTCCTTCTCTATGAGTTGACCGCTCTCTGCATCATACTCCAGCTCCCAAACCACCCCTTTTTTGTCCACCAGCTCAATTTCATAGACGTACTGCCCCCGCTCCAGCTCAAACTCCACCTCTAGTATATGCCCTGGGTGGTCTATTGCTACCCGCTTCAATATCTGCTCCAGCGGAAGGATGGAGCCAACCTCAACCAGCGCTCTTGCTTTTAGATGATCATCATCAGCGGCAGAGAGGCTGCACCAGCAGGCCAGAGCGAGTGTGGGAAGTGCATATCGTAGCTTATTCATAAGTGGGCAGAACCTGCATTGGGCTGAGACCTGTATCGCTTAAAATGCACTCCCTGCATCCAGGCCCTCCCTGGCATGCCTGGGAAAAATCCTCTAGTCATCCTCCCACTGTCCAAACCCTGGTATGTTGATTTCGTGCTCTTCGAAAGAGCCCTTCATTGCCTGTGTGTGGCAGCTTCCACATCTGCTGAATGATTCAACCTGCGGATTCTCCTCCACCATTCTGCGGGAGAGTTCATCGTGCTCCTTGATGAAATAGGCTGTCTCACTGATGCGCAGTGGCGTCTCACCCGGCCGCATATATTTCATGATTTTCCGTGACCGTTTATAGCTGGAGTTATCCGCTGCATTTTTTACCAGATACTCTTCGATGGCTCTGGCGTCGTCAAGGGGCAGCTCTGCATTCTCTCCAAAATGCTCCTCAAGCCCACCCATCATTTTTGTCCAGGAGCGCGCAGGCAGAAGACCAGGCTGGTAAGGGAAATGGCAGCCTCCACACTCTTCCAGATATTGCGGATTTTCAACAGGCGCTACCCCAACCTCATGTTTGCGTTCACCAAACCAGCGGCTAAAAAAGCCACCCTCATCATCATCGCTGAAGGCCGTACTGCTTGCGGCCAGCATGGCGGTGGATAACAGCATGGATACTACTAATGTTTTGCGGTTCATGATTATACCTCGGTCATTGGTTCGTTAGCTTAAAGATTCTTCAGAAAGGCAAGCAGATCGCCTTTTTCCTGGGCTGTACACTCCCGCCCTAATGTCCACTTGCAGTTGCGGACAAACCATTTTTTGATCTTTTTTACCTCTGTAAGTCGCTTCGGGTTTACTGATGGTGCCATTGGCTCAATGACCTTGCCTGTGCGCACATGTTTACCGGATTGCGTCAGGTCAGCGGTATGGCACGTTGTGCAGTTGCGCTCTTTGCCGCTTTTGGCATTCTTGAAGGGCTTGTTCCACAATGCCTCTCCAGCTGCGGCACTAAAAGGCCCAGCACCTTTTGCCTGATAATCAGCCTGCAATTCAGATACGGCATCAGCCTGCGCATACAGTGGCATTGCAAACATCAGTGCAGTAACAACGATTAGTTTTCTCTTCATGTTGGCCTCTCGCTTATCTATTTGATTCGTCTTTAAAACAGGGTTTGGGCTACTCAATCAGCCCTTATCTTCAAGTCTATTGGGTGGAGATGAATTGAAGCTGAAATAGCGGACTGCTTTTTGAAATATTTTAAATACAGCCGCAGATGAGCTGTCTGCCTCCACAGGTATTCGCATGGCGGCATCTTCAAAAGTCCCGTCATCAGCATCCAGATGGCAGGATGCACAGTTCACCTTGCCATTGACCTTTGGGCTTCTCCATACCTGCACAGATATCTCACGGTGCTTGTCTATCCAGTATTGAGTCTCGGTGATGCGCAAAGGGGTTGCTGTTTTTGGAATGCTTTGATCTATCTTCCAGGCTGCCTCCGTCAATGCCTGCTCAGCTGCGTTGCCTGCCAGAAAGGCTGTAATTTCATCAATGGCATCCTGCTCCAAAAAGAGATCTTCACCAAAATGTGATGACTGACTCTCCATCATGACCGTCCAGGAGCGGGCAGGCAGCAGGCTTGGATGAAAGGCAAGATGGCATGCGCCACACTCCTCTCGCCAGAGAGCATTGTCAGGCAACTGTTGCCCCACAAAGGGCCTGTAAGGCTGCTCCGGGGTCTCTACCAGATAGCCATAAAACCAGCTGAATCCTGCGGCAATAATGGTTGCCAGCATAAGCACACCGACTGGCCGTCCGCCAGCAGCCGAGACCGTGCCGGGTGGTACAGATTTATAGCCCGTGATCATGGAGGCAATCAGGTTTTCACGGTGCAATACGCTCTCTACCAACACACCCAGCAGGTGGACAGCCACAGCCCCCAGCATCACCCAGGCCAGCAGTTCATGGAGATCATGCGCAATGGCTCCCTGGGCATAATTCAGCAGCCCGGCGAGAGGCCCGTGCCCCTCCTCCCCACCGAAGGCAAGCAGCCCGGTGATCACAACCAACACTCCCAAACCCAGCAGTATATAGATGCCCCAGCTTCCAGCAGGGTTATGCCCTATGAATCTTGGCGCGCATCTCTTCAGCACCATCTTTGTGTAGTCCCATGCTTCACGCCAGCCAAAAGCAAAGTCACAAAACCGGGCATAAGGGCCACCAATAACCCCCCACAAAAGGCGGAACAGGATAAGCCCCCCCATCAGGTAGCCGGCAAACACATGAATATCCAGATAGCGGTCATCCCGAGTGAGCCATGCTGTAATAAAGCAGCCAACCAGTACCCAATGGAACAACCGCACCGGAAGATTCCAAATCTTTACCTCTCTTGAAATGTTGCTCACTGCACACCCCCTTATTAATCACTGACTTCAGCTTAACCAGCCAAACTGAAACCAAACTGAAAAGGCTTTGGAAGGGAGAGCATTGATGGGGGGCCGGCAATCAGGATTGTTGCCTGAACGCGGGCGGCTATCCGATAGCAGCAAGCCAGTGCGCCATACTTCGGCTGAAAGCCGTGGTCAAGCACACATCAGCTTCTCTAGATTTTTATAATAGAGTCAACGACTTATCAAACAAAATTACTTCGAAACCAGGCAGGCAGCCACTGCTACCAAAAAAGAGGGCGTTCAATTAATATGGGCTATCAAAATCACCCAGGAGAACAGCACGCTGCCCTGCATAGAATTCTTGCTGCTTTTTTATGCAGTTACAGATACTTAGGTGGTTATTACTGGTAACAACAAAGGCCGGTAGAAAACACAAAAGACACAGTATTGGCACAATGTCAATCTTGCGCAAGGCGGCATCATAGGGTTGAATATACACCCTCACTACCATCAGGCTCATTTTGAATCCGATGGGGAACTGATTTAATTGAAGAGGTCAGGAATGCTGATCAACCCAGTTGAGAAAGACCAAAAACGTATAAGTGAACTTGAACTCGCTACCGGTGAGAGCATATCCGACTGCTACCAGTGCGGCAAATGCACAGCAGGTTGCCCGGCATCCATGGACCCTGCGCCCAGTGTACTCATCCAGTTTCTCAAACTGGGACAGTTCGAACTGGCCAAAAATGCAGAGTCCATCTGGTCATGCATGGCCTGCCTGACCTGCTCCGAGCGCTGCCCCAAGAATGTCAGCCCAGCCGCTATCATTGAAGGCCTCAAGAATCTGCACCTGCGGGATATGGACCCCAGAGTCAATCTTGAGACAATGAGCCGGGATTTTCTTGCCCACTCACCGCAGATGGCCATCATCAGCGGTTTTCGCAAATTTATATAAGTATTCAAGGAATTCGGATGTCAGAAAAAACTGTTCGCGTTCCCTACTACCCTGGGTGCACCATGAAGACCAAGGCGCTCGGATTTGAGCGCTCTGCCATGGATTGCGCCGAGGTCATCGGCTTTGAAATGGACGAGCTGAAGGATTGGAACTGCTGCGGCGCCTCCTACCCGCTCACCAAAGATAACCTGATGGGGCTCACCGCCCCCACCAACATACTGGTGGAAGCAGAGCGGCGCTGCCAGAAAGAGGAGGTTGACCCCAACCTGCTCACACTCTGCGTCTTCTGCTACAACACCCTCAAACGCACCGAGTTTGCATTTGGTCAGGACGAGAAAAAGCTCGAAACCATTAACGCCTTCCTTGACCGCAAATATGAGGGTTCCATTCGGGTAATTCACTATCTGGAATATCTGCGTGATGTGATCGGCTTTGACAATCTGGCAAAGATGGTCAAAACCGACATGAGCAAATACAAGGTAGCGCCCTATTACGGCTGCCTGCTGCTAAAGCCCCAGAAAGAGATCGGCCTGGATGACCCGGAAGATCCCGTCATCCTGCATAACTTTCTGGATGCACTCGGCTGCAAGGTTATCGACTTCCCTGCGCAAGTTGACTGCTGCGGCTCATACCTGGTCATGCGCGAGCCGGAGAAGGTATCCAAACTCTCTTATGACATCCTGGCAGATGCGAATGAATACGGTGCCGAGACACTGGTCACCGCCTGTCCGCTCTGCCAGTCAAATCTGGATCAAAGCCAGGGAGATAAAGTACAGTTTGCCGATCTTGACGGCATGCCGGTACTCTATTTTACCCAGCTCCTGGCCATCGCTTTTGGCCTGGACACCAAGACCCACCTGCTTGAAGAGCATCACATTGACCCAAGGCCTCTATTTGAAGCCAGCGGCAGTAGTGACGGCGAATCCAAGTAATTTCAAGCCTGATTAGGAGTCAGTCTGTGACTAAATGTACAGAAGATAACAAGCCAATCATGGTCGGCGACCGGACCATCCCGCCACCAGACGCCCGCTACATCACCATCAGCATCATGGGACAGCCCTATGAAGTGCCCGAGACGCTGACCATCCTGAAAGCGATGGAGTTTGTCGGCTACCAGTTCAAGCGGGGATGCGGCTGCCGTGGTGGCATCTGCGGCGCATGCGGCACCTTCTACCGGATCGAAGGGGAGCACACCCTGAAGACCGGGCTGGCCTGCCAGACCGTGGTTGAACCCGGCATGATTCTGGCTCAAGTACCTTTCTTCCCGTCCAACCGGGCATCAGAGCTGGATCTTGAAACCAAGATGCCTGCAGATCAGCAGATCGCCACCATGTACCCGGAGATATTCCGCTGCGTTGGCTGTGGCACCTGCACCCGAACCTGCCCGATGGATATCGATGTCATGGGCTATATCGCTCACTTCAAACGTGGCGACATCATGGGCGGTGCAGAGCAGTCCTTCGACTGCATCATGTGCGGTCTCTGTGCCGCACGCTGCCCGGCCAACATCTCGCAGTTCAATGTCGCCATGACTGCCCGCCGTATCGCAAGCGTCAAACTGACACCGAAATCCGAGGTTACCGCCGCGCGCGCCGAGCAGGTTCGCTCCGGACGCTACGAACCGATGCTGGCTGAGCTTTGCGAAATGGACAAAGACGAACTAAAAAAACTCTATGTGGAACGCGAGCGTGAACCCGATCTGGCCAAGCCAGGCGAGTGGATGCCCGAAGACCAGACTCACCTATAAGCGAGGAAAGCATGTCCGAAGGTTACACTCCAGAAATGCTCGACCTGATCAAAAAGGTCGAGGAAAGCCGCCCTCAGCGCCTATCTGAGTCACGCGCCGGGAAAGCATTTCCAGCCATGTCGATGGATGCACGGGACGTAGTCCTCAATGCATACCACCCGGACTACACCGAAGAGGGGCGCCGCGCACTTGGCATCGGCCCCAACAAAGGCGAAGTCTACCCCGAAGAGCTGGTGGATCTGCTGGAATCCCGCAGCATGCTGGAAGCGGTCAACCCAGACCTCTCAACGCCGGATTACGAGACCGATCTGCTGGTCATTGGCGGTGGCGGCGGCGGCAGCGCCGCGGCGCTCTCCGCAGCAGCCGAGGGGCTGAATGTCATCATGGCCACCAAACTGCGTCACGGCGACTCCAACACGGTAATGGCCGAAGGCGGCATCCAGGGCGCCGACCAGGAGCCAGACTCCCCCTACTTCCATTATCTCGACGTGATCGGTGGCGGCCACTTCACCAACGAACGCTCTCTCGTCGCCGCCATGACCAACGACGCCCCACTGATTATCGAGTGGCTGGAATCGCTGGGCATGCTGTTCGACAAACACCCCGATGGCCGCATGAAGACCCGCCACGGTGGCGGCACCAGCCGCAAGCGCATGCACTCCGCAGGCGACATGACCGGCGCAGAGATCATGCGCGTACTGCGTGACGAGACCCGCAACCGCAAAGATAAGATCAAAATTCTGGAGTTCTCCCCCGCTGTCGAGCTGTTGATGGATGAGAACGGCCGTTGCGCAGGCGCTGTCCTGAACAACATGGAGACCGGCGCCTACTACACCGTAAAAGCCAAAACCACCATCATCGCCACTGGCGGCACCGGCCGCCTGCACTACCGCGGCTTCGCCTGCACCAACCACTATGGCGCAACCGGCGACGGTCTGGTGATGGCCTACCGCGCAGGCGCCAAACTGGGCTACATGGACTCTGTTCAGTATCACCCGACAGGCACCGCCTATCCCGAGCAGAACGTCGGCCTGCTGGTCACCGAAAAGGTGCGCGGCCTGGGCGGCCAGCTACTGAATATCGACGGCGAACAGTTCGTGTTCCCACTGGAGCCGCGCGATGTCGAATCTGCCGCTATCATCCGCGAATGCGTCGGCAACGGCAAAGGGGTAAAGACCCCCACCGGCCGCCTTGGCGTCTGGCTGGACTCACCACTCATCGATGAGCTGCATGGCCCCGGCACGGTACAGCGCGAGCTGCCCGCCAAATATATCCAGTTCAAACGCTTTGGCATCGACATCGCCAAGGTACCGATGCTGGTCTACCCGACACTGCACTACCAAAATGGCGGCATTGCCATCAATGACCAGTCAGAGACCACCATCCCCGGGCTCTATGCCGCAGGCGAAACCACCGGCGGCGTGCATGGCCACAATCGCCTGATGGGTAACTCGCTACTGGATATCCTTGTATTTGGCCGCCGTGCAGGCCTCTCTGCCGCCAGCGCGATTGCCGATGGCGCAGAAGCCGGTGCAGCCAGCCTGAGCCACCTGGCTGAGTACGGCAAAACCCTGAGCGCTGCCGGACTTGATCGCGGTGCAGTCAGCCCGATGATTCTGCCCAACTACGCGACAGATGAGGTTCGGTCACATCGGTGGGACGTTAAGTCCCCTACCGTTTAAGTCACGAGCGGCGAAGGAGTAAAGTATGGCCAAAATTGGCGTCTTTGTCTGTCAGTGCGGCAACAACATTGCCCGCACCGTTGATACTGCCGAGGTTGCAAAATATTGCAGCGAGCAGGATGGCGTGGTGCATGTCGAAGATTATAAATTCATGTGCTCTGCCCCCGGGCAGGAGATGTTCAAAAAGGCGATCAAAGAGAAGGGGCTGGATGCCTGCATCGTCTCCGCCTGCAGCCCCAAGATGCATGAAGCCACCTTCCGCAATGCAGCGGAGGCGGCAGGGCTTAACCCGTTCAAGGTAGAGATCGCCAACATCCGTGAACAGTGCTCCTGGGTGCATGATGACAAGGAGGTAGGCACCGTAAAGTCAAAGGATCTGACCAAGATGATGATCGAGCGCATCAAGTTCAACAAGCCGCTGGAGCGCTACGTCATGCCGCTGACCAAGCGGGCGCTGATTGTTGGTGGTGGTATCGCTGGCATCCAGGCCGCACTGGATCTGGCCCAGGCTGGTGTTGATGTACATATTGTCGAGCGTGAACCCTCGCTGGGCGGCAACATGGCGCGCCTCTCCGAGACCTTCCCTACCCTGGATTGCTCCCAGTGCATCATGACCCCCCGCATGGTAGAGGTGCAGAACCATCCACTGATCACCGTGCATGCCTACGCCGAGCTGGAGCAACTCTCCGGCTTCATCGGCAACTTCCGTGCACGCATTCGCCAGAAGGCGAAGTTCGTTATCGACGACCTCTGCACCGGCTGCGGCGAATGCTGGGAGAAGTGCCCCTTCTCCACCGAGAGCGAATTTGAGATGGGGCTGGTCAAACGCCCGATCATCTACATCCCGTTCCCTCAGGCCGTGCCCACCGTGCCGGTTATCGACAAGACAGAGTGCCCCAAGATCCTGAAGGACAAATGCGGCCTCTGCGCCGATGTCTGTGGCCCTGACTGCATCGACTTCACCCAGCAAGATGAGATCAAAGAGATCGACTTTGGCGCCATCATTGTGGCAACCGGCTTCCAGCTGATGCCAAACGTCTATCGTGAATATGGCGGCTGGCGGCCGCCCCACATGACGCCAAAGAAACTGACAGCCAAGATGCGCAAGGCGCTGCCCCGCTCCGATGCAGGTCGGCTGGTCGATGTGATCAACGGGTTGGAATTTGAACGCCTGGCATCTGCATCCGGCCCCACTGGCGGCCAGATCCGCCGCCCATCCGATGGCAAAATTCCAGAGATTGTCGTCTTCATCGCCTGCGTAGGCTCGCGTGACTGCAACAAAGGCGTGGAGTACTGCTCCAAGATCTGCTGCATGTACACTGCCAAACACACCATGCTCTACCAGCATGCCGTACACCATGGCAAATCCTACGTTTTCTACATGGATATCCGTGCCGGCGGCAAGGGTTACGAAGAGTTCATCAACCGCGCCCAGGACGAAGGTGCACAGTATGTCCGTGGCCGCGTCTCCCGCCTGACCAAGAAGGGCGACAGGATCCTGGTCAAAGGCGCTGACACCCTCACCGGCCAGGCTGTGGATGTCGAAGCCGATATGGTCGTATTGGCAACCGCCATGGTGCCACAGGGTGACTCTGAACAAGTCGCACAAACCCTGGGGATAGGCTACGACAAGCACGGCTTCTTCTCTGAACAGCATCCAAAGCTGATGCCGGTTGAATCATCAACCGGCGGCATCTTCCTGGCAGGAGCCTGCCAGAGTGTAAAAGATATTCCAGAGACCGTCTCTCAAGCCTCTGCGACCGCAGCAAAGGTACTCGCCCTCTTCTCTAAAGACGAGATGATGCGCGACCCTGAGGTCGCCATCGTCGACCAAGAGAAGTGCATGAACTGCTGGGACTGCGTCACCGTATGCCCCTATCTCGCCATCGAGCGGGTCGAGCTGAAGGATCGCAACGGCAACTTCCGCAAGTGGGCAGCCTATGTGAACCCGGGTCTCTGCCAGGGCTGCGGCATATGCAACACCGCCTGCCGCTCCAAGAGCATCGAGCTGATGGGTTACACCAACGAGCAGGTCTACGCCCAGATCACCGCCTTTGGCGGGGACATTATTTAGACTTCAGGTTTTAAAGAGCTGATACATGGGAAAGAAAATCGAAATACATGACTTTGAACCAAAGATCATGGCCTTCGTCTGCAAATGGTGCACATACTCTGGCGCCGATCTTGCTGGCACCAGCCGTATGGACTACTCACCCAACGTGCGTATGATACGCCTGCCATGCTCCGGCCGTATTGATCCACAATTCATGATCAAGGCCTTCGAGCAGGGTGCCGATGGCGTCTTCGTCTCTGGCTGTCATCCAGGTGATTGCCACTACAACGAAGGCAACTACTATGCCCGCCGGCGTAACACTACCTTCCGCCAGTTGCTGGACTTCAACGGCATTGATATCGAGCGCATCGAGTTCTCATGGATCTCAGCAGCAGAGGCGATCAAATGGACCGAAGTGATCGACGCCTTTACCGACAAGGTGCGCGAACTGGGCCGTCATCCGCAATATAACGATGACATTGTTGACCCCTACGCCCAGTTTCTGGTGCAGAAAAAGCAGGAGTCCGCATGATCGAAGAAATCCGCAACCAGGCCCGCCAGCTACTGGAAAATGGCGAGGTTGATGTCGTAATTGGCTATGCCGAAGGGAGCGACCCCTCCCGCACAACCCCCATCTTTGTACGCAAGGCAGAGGATGTAGAGAAGCTGATCTATGATTCACGCTGCATCAACTCACTGCCAATCTATCTCAACAAGCGCCACGAATACACGCGCAAGGGGTGGAAAAAGAGCGCCATCATCGGCAAGGGCTGTGACATCCGCGCCATTGTTCAGCTGATTGCCGAAAATCAGCTCAAGCGCGACGAGGTCTACATTCTGGGCGTCCCCTGCGAGGGGGTGGTCTCACACCCCGACAAGTGGGATGGATCGCTGCACGATGGCAACCGCGCCAGCAAATGTACCGGCTGTGACGTGATGACCCCTCACGAGACCGACTTCTTCCCCGGCGAAAAGCCGGAGGTTGACCGCTCCAAACCTTATGAGGTGACCTCTCCAAAGGTTGCCAACCTGATGGAGCTGGAGCTGGACAAGCGCTTCGCATTCTGGCGGACAGACTTTGACCGCTGCTTCAAATGCTACGCCTGTCGCGAGGTATGCCCGCACTGCTCATGCAATGTCTGCATCACCGATGAGACAACTCCCAGCTGGATCGACCCTGCCGCGCATAAAAAGGGCATCTTCTCCTGGCATCTGACCCGCGCCATGCACCTGGTTGGACGCTGCACCGGCTGCGGCGAATGTACCCGCGCCTGCCCAATGGACATTCAGGTCGATCTCTTCAACCAGCGCATGAAAGAGGTTGTACAAGAGAGCTACAGCTACAAACCGGGCTACTCCCTGGAAGACAAGCATCCGTTGATCACCTACAAGGTCGATGATCGCGAGGATTTCATCAAGTAACATGAAACAGAACATAGGCCCAAGAGCATCCAGGCCAACCGGCGCTTGCATCCTCAAAGGCACATTTGAGTTTCAATTCGAACCGTGAATTTATGAAAACAGCCACACTTAACAAAAGCGACCTCGGCAAATGCATTGATCTACTGGTGCAGGCCGACCTACGGGTGATCGCCCCGCGCCTTCAGCCTCGGCTGGATGAAGATGGCCCCGACGCCATCGATGTACTCACCTTCACTGAAGTTGATTCGGGTGAAGGTCACCAGGTTGGCGAAGGGCTGCTCCCCCTCAACGGTGTAAAAGAGTTTCTGTTTGCAAAGCACGAACCGCTCTTTGCCTACGAAAAGCGGGGCAAAAAGATCGAGATCATCCCGGTTCATCATGAGTATCCGCAGACGGTGATCATCGGAGTGCGCCCCTGCGACGCCGCCTCCATCGCCTCACTGGAGTCGGTCTTCTCCGATGCCAATGCGGGCTTTGAAGACCCCTTCTTCACCGAGCGGCGCTCACGCACCACCTTCATCACCTACTCCTGCACCGCACCGGATGCCAGCTGCTTCTGCACCTCGGTCAACCTGTCGCCAGACAGCGCCAAGGGATCAGACCTGCACCTGACCGAAATCGGTGACGGCCGCCTGCATGTCGAGGTGATCAGCAAGGCCGGCGAGGCGGTGGCCAAACAGCTTCAGGATCTGCTTGAAGGCGAAGGCGATCAGGCTGCTCGCGAAAAGGCCGGTGCCGAAGTCAGCGAGAAACTGACCCGCATTCGAGACTCAGCCCCCATCATGGACTGGCTGATGGACACCGCCAATTTTGATGATGAGATGTGGCAGCGTCTCGGTGAGAAGTGCATCGGCTGCGGCGCCTGCACCTTTGCCTGCCCCACCTGCCACTGCTTCGACATCGTCGATGAAAACAAAGGCTCCAAGGGCTACCGCGTCAAATTCTGGGACTCCTGCCAGTTTGACCACTTCACCCTGCACGCCTCTGGCCATAACCCGCGTGACTGGCAGTACAAGCGCTATCGCAACCGTTTCAACTGCAAGTTCAAGATCTATCCAGAGAAGTTTGAGACGCCGGGCTGCGTTGGCTGCGGCCGCTGTATCCGCGCCTGCCCGGTCAACCTGGATATTACCGAATACATGGCCGAAGTCGCCCATAAAGCCGCCAACCCAAGCGCCATGAAAGCTGACCAAGATTCCGAATAAATTGCCGGGAGCAATTTATCACGCCAGCCCTGTAAGGGTAAGTCTCAGGGATGAGACGAATAATAAAGGTATTACATCCGTGTCCAATATCTATCAACCCGATCTTATGACCATCACCAAGATCATCCAGGAAGCGCCAGGCATCAAAACCTTTCACCTGAAGTTTCAGGATGAAAATGTCGCCAGCAACTTTAGCTTCCAGACGGGACAATTTGGCGAATACTCCGCCTTTGGTGCAGGAGAGAGCACATTCTGTATCGCCTCCTCCCCTACCCGCCCGGATCATATCGAATGCTGCTTTCGTGAAGTGGGCAAGGTCACCACTGCACTGGCCAACCTGACCGAAGGTGACACCATCGGCTTTCGCGGCCCCTATGGCAACACCTTTCCACTCGACGACTGGAGGGGTAAAAACCTCATCTTCATCGGCGGTGGCATCGCCCTCCCTCCACTGCGCTCGGTCATCTGGAACTGCCTCGACCTGCGCGAGCAGGATGGCCGCTTCGGGCATATCTCTATTGTTTACGGGGCACGCTCTGTGCAGGATCTGGTCTACAAACGCGAAATCGAAGAGTGGAACCAGATGGAGAACGTCACCATGGTAAAAACCGTTGACCCCGGTGGCGAAACCGACGACTGGGATGGCCACATAGGCTTTGTGCCCCATGTGCTGGAGAACGATTTCAAGCCTGACCCGGAGAACACCGTCGCCATCGTCTGCGGCCCACCCATCATGATCAAATTCACCTTCGAAGCGCTGGAACGCCTCGGCTTCAAACAAGAGCAGATGGTCACCACCCTGGAGAACCGCATGAAGTGCGGCCTGGGCAAGTGTGGACGCTGCAACATCGGCTCCACCTATGTCTGCATCGATGGCCCCGTCTTCACCGCCACTGAACTGGCGGCGCTTCCCCAAGAGTTTTAGCCCATGCAGACCGAGGCGGCTCAGTCGGTTTGGCTGGGCCGCCTTTTTTATGCCTGACAGTAACAGCGTGCATTTGTAACTTATATGTTATTTTAAGCGTCTGCGAAAGCAGGTAGAATCAGCCGATTAACACCACATCCAAATCCACAATCAGCCAGAGATCCTATGACCAAACTCTTTCGCTTTACTCTTGTATTTGCCCTCTCTATCAGCCTCGGCAATCTGGCGCTTGCCGAATCAGAGGCCGACCATGGCGGGCATGATTCACAGCAGATACAATCTGTCACCACCCTCTCACCCGCCATTCGTGAGCTGCTGACCCTGGAGATGCAGAGCATCCAGAAAAGCATGACCGATATGCTGCCGCTGATCGCCTCTGGTGACTGGCATGGCGTATCCCGGTACGCGGAAAAGATTGCCAACGGGCACATCATGAAACAGCAACTGACCCCGGCGCAGGTTCAAGAGCTGATCTCCACCCTGCCCCAGGGATTCAAGAGGCTGGACAACCGCTTCCACAGCGCTGCCAGCATGCTCTCTCATGCCGCCAAAGAGGGGCACATTGAGCTGGTCACCTTCTACTACTACCGCCTCACCGAAGGCTGCATAAGCTGCCACAGCCAATATGCCACACATCGCTTCCCTGGCTTGATCAAAGAGCCGACAGCCGGCCATTCACATGCACCAGAAAAGTCGGAGCATGAGCACGACCACTAGGCTGTTATAACCCGAGAACGACTCTATGAGCCTCCTGCATGCTGTCTCCAAACGCCGAATAAACCTGTTTGGGTTCATTATTTGCGCCTCCCTGATTGGCGCCGCCCTCTACCTGCAAGAGGCCGGGCATGAGCCGTGCCCACTCTGCATTCTGCAACGTATCGCCTTTATCGCTATGGGCAGTATATTTCTCATTGCCGCCCTGCATAATCCGGCCGGGCGCATCTGGGGGCGCATCTATGGTCTGTTGATCGCCATCATTGGAACCCTGGGCGGCATCATCGCCGGGCGGCACCTCTGGTTGCAGCAGCTGCCACCCGATCAGGTGCCAGAGTGTGGCCCAGGGCTGGAGTATATGCTGGAGGTCTTCCCATTGGCCGAGGCGATGCAGATGGTCTTTAAAGGGTCAGGAGAGTGTGCAGAGGTCTCCTGGACATTTCTGGGGCTAAGCATACCCGGCTGGGCATTTGTGCTGTTTGTTGTGCTTTCAGTGGTGGGACTGCTGCGAAACTGGGCCTACCGCGAACGCAAAAACGCCTACTCAATTCTCTAGGAGTCTGTCGGGCTTAGGTGGATTGCAGCGAGGGAGTGGGAGAGTGAGCGCAAATATTCCCGGTTTTGAGGCGCATAGTGAACCTACGCAACGAAAAACCGGGGATATTTGAGCCGCTCTCCCACTTCCGCAGCCAGTTCATCCTAAGTCCGACTGGCTTCTAGCAGCGTCTCTTTCGCCCGGTTGATCTGGGCTGCAAGGTAGTTTGACCCACCCCGGTCTGGATGCACCTTCAGCGCCAGACGGCGGTGGGCTGCGATAATCTCTTCACGACCCGCCCCCGCTTCAACACCCAAAATCTTGCGCGCCTCCTCCGGACTCATCTGGCCACGGGATGGCGGTGCACTGCTGCTCTCATAGTCCGACTGGGCACCGCACTGGTCACGCCACCCCTCACCATGGGCATGGTTGAGATAGGCCTCCAGCAGCGCTGCCGACTCGGCGTCCGCTGCCATATACTCCTGCCAGAGCGCGACCAGCTGGGATTGGTCCAGCT
>WFXD01000026.1 GCA_015490795.1 Gammaproteobacteria bacterium | reverse complement strand
GTCAGAGTAGCAAATGTTATGCGCCAATCGGAGTGTCGCCTGATTGGTTTCTCTCTCAGAAACGTTAGAGAATCGAGGAACCGTATGAGGGAAATCTTCACGTACGGGTCTGTGGGGAGAGCGCCGGGTAACCGGTGCTTTTACCCGGAACTCGGGCAGTCAAAGCTACGCGCCTTTTTGTGCGCTCGCTATCGCTCGATTTTCGCACAAAAAGGCGCTACGCTTTGCCTGCCGGTGATTTGAGGCGTTCCTGGGAGCACAATGCCCAATTTGCTTATTTTTGATTCCACGAGGAGTATATCGAGCCTACTCAAAAATAGACTCGATATTGAAGGTTGTAGAGATCAGGCGACAAGCTGTGCCTTGATTTTGTTCATTGCACTCTTTTCAATCTGGCGGATGCGCTCGGCAGAGACGCTGTAGTGATCGGCCAGTTCGTGCAGGGTGGCCTTCTTTTCGGACAGCCAGCGGGCTTGCAGAATGGCCTTGCTGCGGTCGTCCAGGCCGTCCAGTGCGGTATAGAGCAGCTCCTGCTCATGGCTTGAGCTGTCTGCTTGCTCCAGTTGCGTTGCAGGCTCCATGCGCATGTCGGGCAGGAAGGATGCCGGTGCTGCCGGGCGCTCCTCATCGCTGCTCTCCTGGAGGTCAAAGGCCATATCCTGTCCGGCGAGGCGGGACTCCATCTCCAGCACGGTTTCAGGTTTAACCCCCAGATCTTTGGCGACCCCTTCCACCTCCTCCTGCGAGAACCAGCCCAGCCGTTTTTTGGCGCTACGCAGATTAAAGAAGAGTTTACGCTGTGCCTTGGTGGTGGCCACTTTGACGATACGCCAGTTGCGCAAGACAAACTCATGAATCTCCGACTTGATCCAGTGGACGGCAAATGAGACCAGACGCACCCCCATATCCGGGTCAAAGCGACGAACCGCCTTCATCAGACCGACGGTCCCCTCCTGGATGAGATCTGGCAGGGCCAGACCATAGCCAGAGTAGCCGCGAGCGATGCGGATGACAAAGCGAATATGGGACATCACCATGATGCGCGCAGCTTCAAGATCATTGTTGTCACGCAGGCGAACAGCCAGGCTGTGCTCCTCCTCCGCGCTGAGCATGGGGAGCTGATAGGCAGCACTGATGTAGGCGTCAATGCTGCCGGTGGGCAGGCTGACGGGTATCGCGAGTTCTCTGTTCATCTCTCTCCTTTAATTTTGGTTAAGCAATTGTCCGCACTCTCTTTTCATGTTGAGTGTAGATCACTTTTTAGCAGTCTACTACAGAGAGTGCTAATTTCCAAAAAAGTTCTGCCGTTACGGGGGGGCGGCTATTAAGCAGCCTTTTTATTTGGCTGCGCCGATGAAGGGAGTTTGCTTTGGTTTTTGTGGTTTAGGCCAAACGGTTTACATGGGCATAAAATCTGCTCTTCCGGCCCGGCTAATTCAGCTTGTGGCCTGCCGCATCAAAGATTGGGCTTTGGGCGATGCCCCAGCGGTTTAACCGGTAAAGTATCGAGGTGTGAATCACCCCCAAACCATAAACCACACTGCGCTGAAAATTGATGGAGGATGCCTCTTCAAAGTATTTTGTTGGGCAGGATAGCTCGCCGATCGAGAAACCAAAGTAGGCGATCTGAGCCAGCATTTGATTGTCAAATACAAAGTCATCCGAGTTTTCATTCAGTGGCAGGGTCTCTAAAACCTCACGCGAGAAGGCGCGATAGCCGGTGTGGTATTCAGAGAGTTTTTTTGACATCAGGGTATTTTGGAACAGGGTCAGCGCCCGGTTGGCTATGTATTTATACAGTGGCATACCCCCTTTCAGCGCACCCTCGGTAAGAATCCTTGAGCCGAGGACCACATCATACGCACCGACGGCCACCATCGAGGCCATGGCCACTAACAGCCTGGGTGTGTACTGATAGTCCGGGTGCAGCATGATAACGACATCTGCGCCGTGGTTCAGTGCGGCCTGGTAGCATGTCTTCTGATTGGCGCCATATCCCTGGTTTGCTGGGTGTACGATGGTCTTCAACCCCAGCTCTTTGGCAATGCGTACAGTGTGATCTGAACTTGCATCATCGACGAGTATCACATCATCAACAAAGTCAAAATCCACCTCGCTGTATGTCTCTCTCAGTGTCGCTTCAGCATTATATGCCGGCATCACCACTACCACTCTTTTGCCGTGAATCATCGTTATGATCTATCTTATTTGTTGTCGCAGATATTTTGCCTTGGTGTAATTCGGGTCGATGGCCAGGATTTTATTGAGTTCATCAATGGCATCCTGTTTACGGTTCAATGCCACAAGCACCAGGCTATGGTTAAACCGCACATCCAGGTTATCTGGTGCGCTGCTGACGGCCTGCTTTGAGTAGGTCAGTGATGTTGAAAACTGCCCTTTCCGGTAATAGATAAAGGATAGATCAGAGAGCGCATCCGTGTGTGAACCATCACCCTCAAGCAGTTGCAGATAATATTTTGTTGCCTGCTCGGGGCGATTCAGTTCCAGGCTGTTTTTTGCCAATTCAAACAGTATCTCCTGCCTGTGCAGCCCTGTGGGGAGCAGCTGTTCAAGATTGGCGAGCAGCTGTGGTTTCAGCCCCATGTTGCGGTAGAAGGCATTTAATATAAAGCGGCTGTCCGGGCGTACACCATCCCCCGATGGCAGTGCAGAGTGGGCGCTGAAAATAATGGGGGCTGCACTGCCCCGTGCGCTGTTTTTTACAAAGTATGAGGCGGCAAAATCATAGTAGACCAGTGACCAGTCTGGATGCCGGTAGAGTGCTGGGGCCAGCAGCCTGGATTCGGGGGAGGTGTGGTGCAGCAGTGCAGATTGGACGCTATATTTTTCAATCCACCGCTGCCATGCGGGGAAGCTCTGTAGAGCGGCCTGTTTGGCCATGAAAAAGGGTGCGCCATAGATCTCCCAGCGGCCATCTATAAAAGGGATGCGTTCGGGGTAGAGGTGATAGAGGTAGAAACCGCCGAGGCGGTTGGTATTGTAGACCTGCCCCTGAATGTTATGCTGCCGGATAAAGTCAGGGAGCTTATGCGGGAAAAAGTCGGGGGTTACCCCCAGCCCGGTGCGGGCGGGGATCTCCATATCAAGATAATAGGCCCCTGAGAGCGGGTAGCCGCTCCATGCCAGCAGGGCCATCAGCAGCGTCCCTTTTAGCAGCCTCTCCATGGCGGGTTTAAGTCTAAGCCGGGAGAGCCGGCCGGCAAGCTGCTCCCCCACAAAAGGGGCGGCCACCAGCGCAAACAGCACGATATTACGCCGCCCGGTGAAGGCAGCCAGGCAGAGTGCGCCGACAATGAGCAGCCGTGGAACAGAGATCTGCCCTGGATTGAGGGCGATGGCGAGCAGCACCAGCAGCATGAGGCCGGCAAAAAACCAGAAGGCAGAGCCACCCATCGCCGCTTCGCCAAAGGTGGGGCTTAGCTCATTTACTGCCTGCATGTATGCGGGGGCATCCTTGCCCACTTCGCTGAACAGCAGAAAGCTGTACTCCAGCGCGCCTGTGCCATAGGGTGAGGCCAGCATACTGAGGCAGATCAGCAGCAGCAAAACGGAGAGCTGGCGGAGCTGATTATCCTGCTTGCGAACAGAGCAGATGAGATGAAACAGCCAGTAGCAGCCCACCATAAAGGGGCCGATCACAAACAGGCCGTGGCTGTTGACCCAGATAATCTGTAACGCCACGAAAAGGGCAATCTGGGCCGGCGTCTGGTATCGAGCCTGTCGCAGCAGGCTGTAGAAGAGAGGGATCATTAAAAAAGTGATGATCTCAGGCCGGGGCAGAAACCGCTCTGCCGATGCCCCCATCACCAAAAAAGTGATAAAAACCGCCGCTGCCGTGCCGCTATAGATATGGGTCTCGCGGTAGACGATAAAAAGCGTCGCCCCCCAGATCAGCACCATGAAAAGTATCGGGCCATTGAGACCCGCTACCGCATGGGTGATGGCCAATGCAACCTGAAACAGCCAGTGTGAATCATGGTAGGGTTGATTGAGCGCACCCGCGGAGTAGATATTAATCTCAGGAACCTGAAGGGTTTGCAGAATATCCCTGCCAATCACTAGATGCCACCAGACATCAAGCGAGCAAAGCTCATGCACCAGAAAAGTGGCCGTTACCCAGATCAGCGCAACAGGAAGCATGCTGTTCAGCAGCCCCATGCCCCTCGCCCCTCCAGACAGATTGTTGTTAAACAGTGGTGTAGTCATGTATTGAACCTGGAATCCACTGTAGCATGCTGATCTTGCAATGCAATTAAACCACAACAGAATCAGGCGCATTGCGCTGTTGGCGGTGCTGCTGGGACTGGTGCTCTGGGTCATTGCGCACCGCGGGCAGTTCAGTGCAGAGAGGCTTGAATCCTGGGTCAGCACAGCCGGCGCCTATGCCCCGCTGGCCTATATGCTGGCGGGCGCAGTGGGGACAGTCCTGCTGATACCGGCCACCTTTTTTGTGCTGGTGGGCGGGGTGTTGTTTGGCCCGGTGCTGGGCACCCTCTACTCACTCCTGGCCGCCACCCTGGGTGCAGCACTGGCCTTTCTGATTGCACGCTATATCGCCGCCGACTGGATTGCCCGCAAGAGCCACGGCCGATTCAAAAGGCTGATGGATGGGGTGGAAGAGGAGGGGTGGCGCTTTGTCGCCTTTGTCCGTCTGGTGCCCATCCTCCCCTTTATTCTGCTCAACTACGCCTTGGGACTGACACGGATCAACTTCTACCCCTATATTGTGACGACCTTTATCTGCTCTCTCCCCGGCATTGCTGTGTTCACCTATCTGGGGTATGTCGGGAAAGAGACGCTGACAGGGGGGGAGGCACTGGTTCAAAAATCACTGATTGCACTGGGTCTGCTGACCCTTATGGCCTATCTGCCGCAGTTTGTCAGACGCCTGCACGATCAGGCTCATCGCACCAAAACCAGTGACAGTGCCGGCCAGTAAGTAATGATAAGCACGGCCAGCAGCAGAATCAGAAACCAGGGCAGTGTGGCGCGGTAGAGCTGCAGGATAGGTTTTTTAAAGCGATAGCTGGCGATAAACAGATTCATGCCAACCGGCGGTGTGAAATAGCCAATCTGCATATTGGCCAGAAAGATGATGCCCAGATGCACCGGGTCGATGCCATAACCCAGTGCAATCGGCAGCAGCAGAGGCACCAGCAACACCAGGGCAGAGAAGATATCCAGCATGGTGCCCAGGATCAGCAGGAACAGATTGAGCAGGATCAGAAAGGTGATCTTGTCAGTCACCCACTCACGAACCGTCTCAAACAGGCGGGTGGGGATTTCGGCATCAATAAGATAGCTGGTTGAGGCCAGAGACATGCCAAGGATCACCAGGATGCCGCCGACCAGCAGCATCGCCTCCCGCATGATTCTTGGCAGATCCCTCGGGCTGATCTCACGATGAATCAGCACCTCCACCACCAGCACATAAAAGGCGGTCACAGCGGCAGCCTCTGAGATGGCAAAATAGCCGCTATAGACACCGCCCAGCACCACCACCGGCAGGGGTATCTCCCAGGCCGCCTCCCGCAGGGCGGCGCCCGCCTCCGCCCATGAGAAGGGCGATAGCGGCTGATTACGGCTTGACCAGAGGCTCCAGGCGGAGAGCATTGCCAGCATCAGCAACCCGGGCAGAACCCCGGCCAGAAACATATTCTCTACCGTGATGCCATCGCCTATGCCCAGCTGCTGGGCGATGACGGCATAGAGAATCAGGGGCAGGGCCGGGGCAAAGAGCAGCCCCAGACTGCCAGAGGTGGTTACCAGCCCCAGGCCGAAATTCTGCTTGTAGCCTGCCTGGGTCAACGCCGGGTAGAGCAGCGCCCCCAGCGCTACGATGGTGACGCCTGAAGCGCCGGTAAAGGCGGTAAAGAGCGCACAGGCAACCAGTGAGACAATCGCCAGCCCGCCGGGCAGCCACCCCAGCAGGGCGTGGGTTACACGCACCAGTCGCTGCGGTGCCCGGCTTTCGCTCAGCAGATACCCGGCAAAGGTGAAGAGCGGAATGGCCAGCAGCACGGGCATCTCTGCGATGCGGTAGAACTCGATGGTGACTACGGAGAGATCCACCTCCGAGCGGTAAAACCCCAACAGTGCACTGGCAGCAATAATGATAAATAGCGGGGTGCCCAGCAGCGCCAGAAAGATCAGCAGCAGCCCGGTCAGGATCATGGTGTCCCCTGGGGTCTGATCCGCAACAGCCCGGATACCAGAAAGCGCAGCGCCATCACCGCAAACCCCAGCGGGATAATCAGTTCACACGCCCAGGCGGGGATAGCGGCAAACAGGATGCTCTCATCCTGCCACTCAAAGTAGACAAAACGGCCGCCGTGCCAGGCCAATAGCCCACAGATAAAGGCGCTGAAGAGGTCGGTTACCAGCTGCGCATAACCCTTCAGCCGCACGGGCAGAAAGCGGGTCAAGAGATCAATCTTGATGTGATTGTCATCCCGTGTGGCGGCCATTGCTCCCAAAAGGGTGACCCAGAGCACAGCCACACGCAGGGCCGGGTCGGCCCAGCTCAGTCCGGTGGACCAGCCGTTGCGCAGCACGATCTGCAGGGTTGCCAGCAGAATCATGCCGGTCAGCAGCAGCACCAGCAGGCCATTCTCAATGGTCAGTATCTGCTGCCGGGTGCGTTGCAGTATCCGGGAAAGGCGCTCGCCCATCACGGCTCATCCGCAAAGATATGTATGGCCAGCCAGATGCAGCGCGGCTCTGCCGAGGTGGCAACAACCCGGTGCGGGGTGTGGGCGGGGATAAAGCAGCTCTCCCCCCGGTGCAGGGTGATCTCTTTGCCGTCCAGCTCCAGCTGCGCCTCTCCTTGCAGCAGTGCCACCCACTCATCCTGTGGCTGGTTATAGCGCCTGGTTTCAGGGCTGTCGGTGCTGACAATGCGCTCAATCACAATATTTCGATGGCGCAGCAGCTCTTCAAAATGCTCACCCCGGGATAGCTCGGGGGGTGCAGAAAAAAGATTTATGGGGGACATACCCTCATTTATAGAGGATTGCAGGTTAGAGAGAAACAGAAATTTTCCGGCAGGCGTAAAAAAGGCCGGGGATCAAGGATCTCCGGCCTCTCAATAAAGCTATCAGAGGATAGCCTTAAATATGCGACTTACTGGCTTTTGCTGATCATGTAATCAACAGTAGCTTTCAGCTCATCATCAGTACAATCCGGGCAGGTACCGCGAGGGGTCATCGCAGGGTTAACCTTAGAGCCGTGAATGGCTACCTCGTACAGCGCCTCTTTGCCTTTGGCGATACGTGGCGCCCATGCCTCTTTGTTGCCAACCTCTGGAGACATAACAGCCGCTGCCATTGGTGCGTCGTGACAGTTCTTGCATACAGCATTGTATACCTCTTCGCCAGAACGGGCCTGGGCGTTCATTCCGAATACCACCATACCGGCAGCAGCCAATGCGATAATGGTTTTTTTCATACGATCTATCTCCGCGAAGGCCCCATCTCTAGTCCTGTTGTAAACTGTTTTGGGGCATCAGTTGTAGTGAACAATAATTGACTATGCAGCTAATGCATTAGGGTCAAACAAAAAGAGCAAGGATTTATACCAGCGCCTTTGACATTGGTCAAATTTAATTTCCGATCAAGTTACTCAGGTTTTTACTCAGGATCTGGAAAAACAGCCCTACCTATCCCCGGAATCTCTTAACTTTTTAAGATGTTGGCGTAACCTCCCCAGCATCTCTGACGAATAGACACCCTCCTCTCCCATTTGGTTCACAGCCCGGTCGATAATTGTCTGCCACTGGGCAATGTCGCTGGGCGAAGGGCGGGTCAACTGGATGCCCTGGCGCTGTAGTGCCTTCCGGGCGTTTATATTATCCTGCCGGCTCTGCCGGTTGATTTTGCGGAAGGCGTTCTCCATCACACGCCTCACTGTGGCCTGATCCGGTTTTGAGAGCCGCTGGAAGGCGCGCTTTTGAATCACCAGCATGCCGTAAAGATAGAGCAGCGGCATATCGGTAAGGTATTTGACCTGGGTGTGCCACTGCAGGGCGATGGCCGCTGTTGGCGAGGTGCCTACAGTATCGATCAGCCCGGTCTGCAGGCCGGTCAGCACATCGGTCAGTGGCAGAGGAATAGGGGAGACAGAGAGCGCCTCAAAAACAACACGGCTGACCCGGTCACCCTCTGGCACCCAGACCCTCTGTTTTCTCAACTGCTCAACCCGGGTGAGGGGCTGGTTGGACATCAGGTAGGCAAACCCCCCTTCACTGATGCCAAAGCTGACAAAGCCCCTCTTCTCCAATGCCTCGCTGAGGAGCGGGTCCATGCGCTCGCGCACATAGTCAACTTCGGCATAGGAGCGAAATATAAACGGCAGGCTGTAGAGTTGGCAGTCCGGGCAGATGGGGATCAGCCCGCCGCCGGTGAGCGCACCACCCTGAAGCTGCCCCACCCGGATCTTGCGCAGCACGCTTTTGTCATTGCCCATCACCCCGCCGGGGTAGAAGCGGATTTTGACCCGCCCCTGGGTAGCCTCTTTGACCTCTTTTGCCCCCTCGCGCATGATCTTCATCCAGCGGGTTCCATCGGGAGCCAGGGTAGCGATCTTCAGGGTGCCAGCCTGGGCCTGGGAGAGCGCTGGAAGACCAAAGAGTATCAACAATAAAATAAGGCGCATGGGGACTCCGGGTTAGAAGTAGTCATCGGCCAGCAGCTCTCGTGCCTGTTGCTGCGCCAGGGTGTTGCTCAGGGTCAGTTCAGGTTCAACCGGGTCGGCTTCCAGCACCTCGTGCAGCAGTCGATCGTGCAGCGGCTGGTTAAACAGCAGCCGGGCATAGCGGCGGGCAAACTCAACCTTGGCCATCAGATCTCGTTGGTTGGAGTATTGAATTGCCCGTTCAAAGTACGCTTTTCCCACCTCCGGCCTGCCGCCCATGGCGGGTGGCAGCTGTGTATGCATGACTCCAAGGTAGAGCTGGGCGCGTCCCCGGTCGTGCCCAGGATCCAGGGTGATGACCCGCTGCAAAATGTGCTCCACCTTGGGGAGATCGGCCAGGGCCTCCCAGTTGTCGCTGTGTGCCTGAATCCAGCCTGCCCAGCTGGTTGCGTAGGTGTAGAGCGCCCCCAGATCCGCCGGCCCGACGGCTTCGATATAGGGGGCAAACTCCTTGAACGGTCTGGTCTCATGTTCACAGACGGCTGGCTGCATGCCGCAGAGCGCGCGCCGGGCATAATTCCTGGCCCTTGTGCTCAGCCGCTTGCGCCGAGTGGCATCCTCCACCAGGCCAGCTGCGTAGGCACCGTAAAGCCGTGCGCCGGCAATCAGAAGCGCGCGGTCATCAGGACTCTCTTCAATCATCCCATCCAGCAGCAAAAGATAGGCTGGTGCCCCTGCACGTACAATATCCGGGTCATCCTGATTGAGCATGGCGCGGGAGATGCTGCCCGCCATACTCTCGGTTTTTGAGGCCAGAGAGCTGCATCCGGCCAGGATGGCTGCTATCAGCAGAAAGGGGAGCAGCTTGGGGGAATCAGGTCGCTTCACATGGCTTACTGTTTTATTCTGTAGGGGTACAAGTTAGCCCTTTTTGCGGCAACTCACAAGCAGACAGCATGAGATGGGATATTGGATGTGGAAATTATTGCCAACCTGGTAGAGACGCTGAATGGCCTGGTCTGGGGCAAATATATGCTGGTGCTTATTCTCGGCACCGGCCTCTATTTAATGATTGGCTTGAGGGCCATGCCCCTGCGCCAGCTCAAGTATGGTTTCCGCATGCTCTGGATGGGGCGGCAGGGTCAGGGGGAGGGTGATGTCAGCCCCTTTAATGCATTGATGACCTCACTTGCCGCAACCATTGGAACCGGCAATATCGCCGGTGTCGCCACCGCCATCTTCATCGGTGGCCCAGGTGCGCTTTTCTGGATGTGGTGCACAGCACTGCTGGGCATGGCCACAAAGTATGCAGAGGCGGTCTGTGCGGTTCATTTCAGGGAGGTTGATGAGCAGGACAACCATGTCGGCGGCCCGATGTATTACATCAAAAACGGGCTGGGGCGCTCCTGGCGCTGGCTGGGTGCGACGTTTGCCATTTTTGGTGCGCTGGCCGGTTTTGGCATCGGCAATACCGTGCAGGCCAATTCAGTGGCCAGCGCCCTGGGTTCCGGTGTGGCCGGTTTTGCCGTTCCCCACTGGATTACCGGGCTGGTGATGGCGGTGTTGGCGGCACTGGTGCTGATCGGTGGTATCCGGCGTATTGCCGAGGTGGCGGGCAAGCTGGTGCCCTTTATGGCCATCGCCTACCTTTGTGCGGGGCTGGTTATCCTGATCACCCATGCTGCTGAGATCCCGGCTGCGATCCTGCTGATTGTCACCGATGCCTTCACCCCAACCGCGGCCACCGGGGGCTTTGCAGGGGCCTCGGTGATGCTGGCGATCCAGATGGGTGTGGCGCGCGGCATCTTCTCCAACGAGGCGGGGCTGGGCAGTGCGCCCATTGCCCATGCCGCTGCCGCGACCGACAGCCCGGTTCGGCAGGGCACGGTGGCGATGCTGGGCACCTTTATCGACACCATTATTGTATGCAGCATCACCGGGCTGGTGATTGTAATCTCCGGAGCCTGGACGGGGGGCGAGACAGGGGCGGCGCTCTCGTCGGCCGCCTTTGAGCAGACCCTGCCCGGCGTGGGTGGTTATGTCGTGACCCTGGGTCTGAGCATCTTCGCCTTCACCACCCTGCTGGGCTGGAGCTTCTATGGCGAAAAGTGTGTGGAGTACCTGTTTGGCGTCAGATCCATCATCCCCTTCCGGGTGCTCTGGATTATTGCCATCCCCATTGGCGCTACGGCCAATCTGGGCTTTGTCTGGCTGGTTGCCGACACCCTCAACGGCCTGATGGCGCTGCCAAACCTGTTGGCCCTGTTGCTCTTGAGTCCGGTTGTATTTGCCTTGACGCGGGATTTTTTTCAGGCTGAAAAGCAGGGGAGGGGCTAGCCGTAGCGCCCTTCAATATAGTCGGCCGTCTCCTGCTGTGCCGGGGTGACGAACATCTGGTGGGTGGGGGTGTGCTCCACTACCTTGCCCATCAGCATGAAGATGCACTCTTCACTGGCGCGGCGGGCCTGGGCCATGTTGTGTGTAACGACCAGGATGCTGTATCTGCCGCGCAGCTCCCAGATCAGCTCCTCGACCGCCTCGGTGCCTTTGGGGTCGAGCGCCGAGCAGGGTTCATCCATCAGCAGGATGCGGGGTTTGACGGGCAGCAGGCGGGCGATGCAGAGCTTCTGCTGCTCCTCCAGCGACAGCGTGGTCGCCTTGTGGTGCAGGCGGTCTTTGACCTTCTCCCACAGCAGCACCTGTTGCAGCGCACTCTCTACAATCTCATCCTGCTCGGCGCGGCTGCTCCTTTTGTTGTGCAGTTTGTGTCCAAACAGGATATTTTCCCGGATCGAGGTTGGCAGGGGATTGGGGCGCTGAAACACCATGCCGACCTGTTTGCGCAGCTGCACCAGCTCAACCTCCGGGGCGTAGATATCCTGGTCAAAGAGCTCCACGCGGCCATTGATGCGGACATAGCCCAGCCGCTCGTTGATGCGGTTGATGCTGCGCAGGAAGGTGGATTTGCCGCAGCCGGAGGGGCCGATCAGGGAGGTGATCATCCCCTTCCTGATATCGAGATCAACCTCAAACAGTGCCTGGAAGGTGCCGTACCAGAGGTTGAGCTGGCGGGCGCAGATGGCAAGTTCCGCAGGTTTTTCTTGGGTGGTTATGTTCATAGTCAATCTTTTGGGGTTGGGTCCCCTGTCTGCTTATGGTGGGGGATATCTGTGTATGGGGGCAGCCGCTTACCCAAATCGCCCCTCTACATAGTCCCGGGTGCGTGGGTCGCGGGTCTGTTGGGTAAACAGCGCCTCGGTCTGCGCAACCTCCACACAGCCCCCATCCAGAAAGAAGGCGGTGCGGTCGGCCAGCCGCCGGGCCTGCTGCACCAGATTGGTGACCAGGATGATGGTCATCTCGCTCTTCAGCTCTTTGAGCACATCCTCGATGCGCATGGTGGTGACCGGGTCGACAGCGATGGAGAACTCATCCAGCATCAGCAGTTCAGGCTCCTGCGAGAGGGCGCGGGCAATGGTGAGCCGCTGCTGCTGCCCCCCGGAGAGCAGGCTGCCGAGTGTATCCAGCCGATCCTTCACCTCATCCCACAGGGCGGCGCGGGTGAGGCAGCGTTCAACGATCAGATCCAGCTCGGCCCTCTCTTTGATGCCACGCAGCCGGGCGGAGAGCGCCACATTGTCATAGACTGACATTGGCAGGCCGACCGGCAGCGGAAAAACCACCCCAATGCGGGAGCGCAGGGCGTAGATGTTGCGCAATTTGCGCACATCCTGGCCGTTGAAGAGGATGTTGCCCTCAACCCGCATATTGCTGTCGAACATATCCATGCGGTTGATCGCCTTCAGGAATGAGGTCTTGCCGGCATTGGCCGGGCCGATGATGCCGAAGATCTCATGTTCACGGATGCTCAGATTGACCCCGCTGATGGCCGCCTGGCCACCATAGCGGATGGTGAGGTTCTGAATCTCCAGCTTGACGGGGTTGGTATCACTCACCATTTTTTCTTTCCCCGCAGATGCATGCGAAAGGCGATGGAGATGCTGTTCATGATCAGCACCATGCCAATCAGTACCAGGGCGACGCCGTAGGGGAGGTTCTCCGGCACATTGGGTACCTGGGTGGAGACCACAAACAGGTGCAGTGACATGGCCATGGTCTGATCCATGACCCCCTGTGGCAGAAAGGGGCTGAAAAACACGGCGCCGGTAAACATGATAGGGGCGGTCTCGCCCGCAGAGCGGGAGACCTCCAGAATGACGCCGGTCAGGATGCCGCTGACGGCATTGGGCAGTACAACGCGGCGGATGGTCTGCCAACGGGTGGCGCCCATGTTCCAGCAGGCCTCACGGAAGGCGTGCGGCACCGCCTGTAACGATTCACGGGTGGCAACGATGACCACCGGCAGTGTCATGATGGCCAGTGTAAGGCTGGCCGCCAGAATGCTGGTGCCAAAGTTGAAAAAGACCACAAAGGCGCCCAGGCCAAACAGGGCATGTACGATGGAGGGCACCCCGGCCAGGTTGATGATGGCCAGGTTGATCAGGCGGGTGCCCCAGTTGTCCGGGGCATATTCGCTGAGATAGATGGCAGCGGCGATACCCAGCGGCACCGAGACGATCAGTGCCACCACGACCAGCCAGATGGTGCCCAGCAGGGCCGGAAAGATGCCCCCTTCTGTCATCCCGTTGGTGGGGTTGGTAAACAGAAAGTCGATCGAGAGGATGGAGCTGCCCTTGTAGACCAGCGTGAACAGAATGATCAGCACAGGCAGGATCAACAGGCCGGCCATCAGAATGAAGAGGAGGCGCACCAGTTTTTCTGTGCGCTGGTTTTTTTGGTTGAGTTCAGTTGCTGCGAACATGTGATTATCCATTTAGCTGTTCCGAATGCCACGCACGATCAGATCAGCCGTCAGGTTGATCAGAAAGGTGATCAGGAAGAGGAAGATGCCGATGGTGAACAGCACCTGATAGTGATCCGACCCAACGGCTGTCTCACCCAGTTCGGCGGCGATGGTGGCGGTCAGTGCACGAACAGAGTCAAAGACACTGCCGGGGATATTGACGGCATGGCCCGTTGCCATCAGCACGGCCATGGTTTCACCAAAGCCGCGTCCGACACCAAGCAGCACCGCGCCCAGCAGACCATTCTTGGCGGCGGGCAGCACGGTCTTGAAGACCACCTGCCAGCGGGTGGCCCCCAGCGCCTCGGCCGCTTCGCGGTAGCGGTCAGGCACCGCTTTGAGGGCATCCTCTGCGATGGAGGTCATGATCGGCGCCGCCATCAGCCCCAGGATGATGCCGGCATTGAGCACGGTGAGCCCCACCGGCACATCAAACAGCTCAATGATCAGCGGGTTCATGATGGTCAAACCGATGAAGCCCCAGACCACAGAAGGGATGGCGGCCAGCAGCTCAACCAGGATTTTTAACCACTCACGGGTCTTGCCGGTGGCAAACTCGGCGATGTAGATGGCGGTGCCCAGTGAGAAGGGGATGGCGATCAACATGGCCAGCCCGGTGACACTGGCGGTGCCGGCCAGCAGCGCCAGGATGCCATATTCGGGCGCATCCTCATCGCTGGGCTCCCAGTAGGGTGAGCCGAAGAACTCCTGAAGGTCGAGTGTATTGATCAGGAAGCCGATCCCCTCTTTGGTGATGAAGAGGAAGATACCGATAATAAATATGACGGCGGAGATGCCGCCGATGAAGACCAGCGCCTGAACGGCCTTGTCGATGTACCAGTCCAGATTGCGCTGATCGAATGCATGATTCCGGGACATCTCAGGAGGCTCCACTACCGCGCAGTGTCTGCATCAGATCCTGTACCCGCACGGCAATTTCACGGTAGAGGGACTCCTGCCGCTGACGGGTCTGCTCTGCATCCAGGCCTGTGGGCAGTGTGCCAACGTCCCACTCCATGGCAACCGTGTGGAAGGGGATCTCTGCAATGTAGTTTTTTACCGGCCCCTGCAGACTGACGATGACATGCAGCTCGCTCAGCTCGCTGGCGGTCATATCCAGTGGCTTGGGGTGCGCCTCGCCAAGGTCAAAGCCATGCGCCTGCATAAATTCCACGACTGCGGGGTTGAGTGTTTTGCTGGCATAACGTCCGGCACTGCTGTAGTGGCCGCTGTTGGGGAAGTTGCGCCGGGCAATCGCTTCGGCCATCTGGCTCAGGCCGCTGTTCTCTTCATCCAAAAAGAGGATGCGATAAACCTTGGGCGCCTTGGTCTCGCCCGTTACGGCAAACAGGGTCTCTTCACAGATGTTTTTGGCCTGTGCGGCCACCCGCTCCAGGCGGTGAAAAATATTGAACAGCCGCATGATGTCCTTGAGATCAAAACCGCTGTCTTCTGCAGCCAGATCAGAAAAGGCTGAACTAAAGGCGTGATCAATCTGTGCCGCCATCTTTTTGGTCACCCGGGCCGCCTCTGCATTCCCCTCCTTGAAGGCGGTGATGGCCTGGGAGAGCATGAGGCGTGCCTCTTCGGATATCAGCTCCAGCTTGTCGGCCAGCAGACCCTGCGGCGGCTGCGACATCTGCACCGATTCACGGCAGATGGTGACGGCGTAGTCACCAATGCGCTCCAGCTCGATGTTGGTGCGGATAACGGAGGAGATCAGTCTCAGGTGCCCGGCGCTTGGCAGGTGCAGGGCGATAAAGCTGTGGCAGAGCTGGTCGATCTGGCGCACCCGCCGATTAATGGCCAGGTCGCCAAGGATGGTGGCATAGGCCATTTTCCGGTTGCCAGAGAGCAGTGCATGCATGGCATCCTTCAACCCGATTTCCACCCGCTCAGCGACCTCAGCCACCTGCTCCCGGATCTGGTTGAGATCCTGCTCCAGGCGTTGTTCGTAATGGCTCATGTTGGCTCTCCGCATTGCGGCCGGGAGTGTCTCCCTCACCGCCTTAAGATACGTTGGGAAGATTTGTTGTTATTTGCAGCGCACTTCACGGATCGGGGCATAGCCCTTTTCTACGATAATGCATTGGCCCTGCTCGCTGTAGATCCAGTCCATGTAGCCTTTAATCTCGCCCTTTGGCTCGCCGTTGGTATACATGTAGAGTGGGCGGGCGATGGGGTAGCTGCCATCACTGGCGGCTGCCACGCTGGGGATTACGCAGGCCGCACCGGCTGTTTTGGAGACGCAGGCCAGCTTGACATGATCTGTGGCATAGGCCAGACCACTGTAGCCAATGGCGCAGGGGGTCTTCTCAACCAGCTCCACCACATCCTTCGAGCCGTGCATGTCCAGCGTGCCCATGCGGTATTTGCCTCTCTTGCCCAGTACGGCTTTCTTGAAATAGGCGTAGGTGCCAGAGTTGTTCTGGCGGCTGACCAGGATGATCTTCTGCCCTTTGCAACCAGGCACTTCAATGCCAAGATCTGTCCACTTTTTGACTTTGCCCTTGCGACCGTAGATATCAGCAATCTGCGCAATGGTGAGGGATTTTACAGGGTTGTTGGGGTGCAGGTAGACCGCCAGGGCATCATACCCAACCACATGCTCTACGGGGTTGCGCCCCCGCTTCCTGGCCTGCTCCAGCTCCCTCTTTTTCATCTTGCGGCTGGAGTTGGCAATATCCACGGTGCCATTGATCATGGCGGCAATGCCGGTGCCGGATCCGCCGCCGGAGACTGCAACCGCCACCTCCGGGTTGATGTCGCGGTACTTTTCGGCCCAGGCCTGGGCAACGTTTACCAGGGTATCTGAACCCTTGTTCTGAATCAGGGTGCGCGCCTCGGCATTCAGGGCTGCAAGTGTGATACCTGTGGTCAGCAGGGCGGCAGTAATAAACCTGGCATTCATTGGATGGTCTCCTCAAACTGATGGATTTATTGGGCTGTAAAAGCCAGCCAACAGGCGTATCCCCGATGGCGTCTACAAAGAACAGTGAGGATAGTAATAGTGTCGGGTGACCATTTTGTTACATTAATGTTACAGAAATATTACAGCAGGTCTGAAGGTATAGGCAGGAAAGCGGGCGGGCGTATTCAATCGGCTGAGAAGCGGTACCCAGAGCCACGCACCGTCTGTAGCAGCGAATCATGGCCGCCAGGCTCCAGCGCTTTGCGCAGGCGTCGGATGTGGACATCAACGGTGCGCTCTTCAACATAGATATTGGTGCCCCAGACCTGGTCGAGCAGTTGGGCGCGGCTGTAGACACGCTCGGTGTGGGTCATAAAAAAGTGGAGCAGGCGGAACTCGGTAGGGCCAAGATCCACCGCCCTTTTTTGAGCCATGACACGGTGGGTTGCGGGGTTCAGTGACAGCCCCTGGATCTCGATCTCCTCCGCACTCTCCATTGATGCGCTACGGCGCAGAATGGCGCGAATGCGGGCGATCAGCTCGCGGGTTGAGAAGGGTTTGGTGATGTAGTCATCGGCACCGCCCTCCAGCCCCTGCACCTTGTCATTCTCCTCGCCTCTGGCCGTGAGCATGATGATGGGGATGTCAGCGGTCTCTGGCCTGCATTTAAGCTGGCGGGCAAATTCAATGCCGCTTTTTCCCGGCAGCATCCAGTCCAGCAGGATCAGGTCAGGCGGGGTTTGCACAATCACCCGCTCGGCGGCGATGGTCTCTGATGCCTCCTGCACATTCAAACCCTGTTGCTGAAGTGCAAAGCGCACCATCTCTCTTACCGCAGATTCATCTTCCACTACAAGGATCGTTGGGGTCTTCATGTTTCAATGGGTTATCCAAAAACAGCCAGCGCACCTATTAAACCCTAGTTATGTTTCAGATATATGACAATGGTGATAACTGTACATTTAGGGAGAGGCGGATTGCCTATCATTGCGCGTAACTATCTCAGGCACCAAGGTTCATGAATGCAGGCATCCCCCCGAAACAGAAACCTGAGCGCTTCAGTGGATGATCAGTTGAGCCGTAGCGAGAGCGGCTAAGGTGCTTAAGATACAGGTTTTTTCACTGCTGTCCGGTTAATAAAGCCTTATAATCAATAGGTTACAAAAATAATGGTGCTTCTAAGTGTAATTTTGGCAGAAAAAATTGACTGGATTTTCAACAATTACAAAACATTCTTGGAGGCATTTGAGGAATTAAAAGTCAAATAATCTCAATTGGTTACTGTGTTTTTCACGGTGCCCGCGCGCATTGGGTTGAAAGATAGAAATCAGTGGTTTTTGCTCGAATAGATTTACTTCCAAAAAGTGTAATAGCTTGGAAAGGCTTTGCTCCAGATGGTACCGCTCTTTGAGGATCGCAAGCACAAGGTAAACGATCATAGCAATCCAGATCTGTGTCTTTACCGCATTGGGCGAAGTACCGTAAAAAGTTTTCACCCGGAGATTTTGTTTTATCCATTTGAAAAACAGTTCAATTTCCCACCGGGCTTTATACAGTGCAGCGATAGTTGCAGCCGGTAGAGTGAAATTATTGGTTATGAAGACCAGCGTACGGCCTTGAGTTTCATCTCGGAAGCTGATTTTACGTAAGCGTTCTGGGTATAGTTTTTTTAGGCGTACGCTGGCGACTAGGATTTCTTGATCTGACCGTAGGCCAAGGGACTTGTCTACGGGGTGAGAAACTACACGAGTCCATTTGATGGAGGTTTTTAGCCGAGTAACGAAAAAGGCATGGGTCTGATGAATCGACCACAGCCAAGCGAAATCGACGTACCCGCGGTCCACTACATAAATACCGTCGGCTTCAATAGGCACCTGGGGCGCCGCCTTTACATCATGTACCTTACCATCAGTGATGGTGAGAAAAGCTGGGATATTACCGCGTAGATCGATCATAGTGTGCAATTTGATGGCGCCTTTGGTTTTGCGGAATTTTGCCCAAGGAAAGAGCGATAAGGTCAGGTCGATAACGGAAGCGTCCAGAGCATACACGGCGTTATCTACATCCAACGCCAGTTGTGTGTGGGCATATTCCCGGCGTGCCTGTTGCATGAGAGCCTTGGCGAACTCTTCATAGATGCGGTAATCACGGCGTTCATTGGCATCGGCCAAGGTACTTTTTGGACACTGCTGAATGCCAATGTGGTAGAGCTTGTTTGCATGTGCATTGAATGCGATGTCAATATCACGCAGGCTTTTTTCTTGGCGGATATGGGCGAACATCATACAGTTTAGTTGATGCCAGCATTTGAACTGTTTTGTGCGATAGTCGCCGTTGTATTGATCGGCGATGTGCTGAAATTTATAGCGAGGTATAAGGCGCAGGAACTGGAATATACATAGGCTTCTTGTGGCATGGCGATTCTCCTGAAAAATTTGCTGCTTAACAGCAGCAAATTTAGCGGAATTCCGCCGGAGATGGATAGCTGTCCGGTTAAAAATAACGCAGTATGCACGTAAGTCATTGATTTATGGTGGCACTGAATTTTGAACGAATTAAATTCCTAATTTGTTTTATCTTTTATCTTCAATAGGTTATGAGTGATTTTGCGCTATTTTATAAAGTTAACCGGACAGCAGTGATTTCATCTGAAAATGTTTGCCAAAACCAACCATAGAAATATACACAGACAACAAACATTAACACCATTAGGAGAATTATAATGAATTATCTAACTAAATCTTTTGCCTTGTGTCTTATGCTGGCTAGCATAATTGGGTGTGCCACTGCGGCAACAGCCCCCAGCGGCCGTGGCATTCCCATTGTCGTTATGTCTGAGGATTCAGATCCCAATAGTGTGAAGCGATCAAGTGACATCTTTCGCCGCGTGATAACTGAGCTACAGGATATGATGCAGCGCTACGATTATCTTGTGCTTGATGAAGAGTTTATAGCGGGTAAGCTGGGATGGGAAGTCCGTGATCGACGCCCTAAGACGGAGCTTGTCCAGTTTGTTGATTTGGCCATTAAGAGTGGTGATGCAACACTTTCACCTCGAGCTATGGTAGTTGTGAAGATCCGCGCTGCTGCAAAAAATATGGGTTTTGGAACAAAGGCTCAAGTGCGAATCACGGGTGATATCTACGACATCGATTCAAATGCCTATCTCGGTGGATGGGAAGTGCCAGTTAAAGAATTCCCTGCTCCACGTGATTGCAGTGGTATATGTATCACTGAAGTCGTAGGTAATAATGCACGTGATCTTGCTACAACTCTTGGCGATGTTCTACGTAAAAAACTGACATATACTGCTCGAGGTGATGCCGGCCAGCGTCTATCCAAAGGGCGTGATGATAAGCAGTTGGTAAACCGCTATCTGATCAAGTTCAAGAACTTCTCTCTGACAGAAATACTATCCCTGACAGAAGTACTAGAGACGGAGTTTGATGATTATGTCCAGGCTCGTTCACCAGAAGGGGATAGTGCAGTATTTAAGTACAACTATGAGAGCTATAAGCGGCCTAACAATATGTTCCGCAGCTTAAATCGTTTACTACTAGCAGCAGGATACCCAGAAGATCAGTTCAAGGTTATGCTTCGGGATCGTCGGGAGTTCTTTATTGACAAACTCTATGATGCTCCTCCCCGCCCAGGCAAAGACGTTCCACGCCTTAGATAAGTAAGCTGAGATAAGGGGCGCACTCTGGCTATATTTTTGCTTAGTCAGAGTGCGCTTTCTTACTATGTATATAGGGACAAATCTGCTTTACAGTAACTCGTATTACCCCACCCTAATTCTCATCCTAATCCTGCCATAGATTAAATATGTCAACCCATTAAATCTATTGAGGAATTAGAGCCATGAAAAAGAGCACCTATTTTTATCATAAAAACAACAGATTGCATTCATTAGTTCAAGCGCTATTTGTTTGTGTGACTGCCGCGCTTGTAGCACCAGCTGCCTTTGCAGAAGATACAGATGAGCCTAGCAATGCAACTGACCCAAAAGAGATTGTGATTGTTGCCAATGAATGCCAACAGGAAGTTATCGTTCCAGCAAGCAAACAAAATGTCAGGATTATTTTGCCAAAACACTCAGATAACAAATGCCAGGATGGTGTTGCTGAAGATCCCGAGCATAATGACGGTAAAGAGCCGTGGCGTGCAGTGGGTGCTGATAGCTGCTTGATGCCTTTTGCTTCACAATTGGAGCGCCTCGACTGCCGGTCATGGCAGCTACGCCAGCGATACTCAGAAGCAACAGCTCATTACAAGGCACGAATCAATCAGTCATTCCGTGACAAGCATTGGGAAGAGTGATGATATACCTCTCACCCAGTCATTTTGAAGTCTATTACAGATTACCAGCACACTGGAGACAAGCATGAGTGCTCGCATGTATGTGATTGAGGGTGGTCTCCATGACGGCTTTCGGCAAGTCCTATTTAGTATCTTCAGCACAGAGGTTGCATCAGCTTCTGATGCAATGGGAAATGGAAGCAATTGTTCCACTCTAAAGTATGCTGATAGTGATAGGGACACCTTTGTTACCCTATTGTTCGGTCGTAATATACGAGACCACGTCCTCTGGCTGAGCCACCTGATCCGGGCGGCAAGCTATCTGGAAGGGGGGTACTTAAGCCTATTCTTTGGCCCCCCTGCTCGAGCACAATCTGTTAAAGCATTGTTTCAGAATGCAGGTTGTCATGCCGGCAGTAAGCCTATCAGCCTGTCTGGAAATCAGCTTTCAGTTGCCTATGAGGATGGCGTTTACGTATTGCACTTAAAGTATGTCAACTCATTGATTGCGCTATTTGAGCTTATGCTTGAGTTAGATTTTGATGTTGTGCAACCACTTTTTGATAAGATTGCATTGGGCGCAAAGACAAAGTCTGAAGTTGTCTCACAGACAAAAATGCTGCAGACGATACTTGTCAACTATTTAAATCGTCATTTGCCCACTCGGCAAGCTGCACGCAAACAAGCCGCAATAATTGAATATCTTGAGGAGCATGCAGATGGAGCTGTCTCCTCTGAATCTATTTCAGATACACATGTGCTGGAATTCTGGCAAGAAGCTATCAAACACGAATTGGCAGATTTCAAAACATATGGCTCGGTGGTCGAGTGTTTTGAGAATTTGTTTGAGGCTGTAATGCGTGGCCAGATATTAAGGCAGGCTGAACAATCCTTTGCAATTGATAATGGCTATAACAACCAGCGATCGGCTGGTGGCGTCTACATGGAGGGGCTTGCTGCCAATATTAATGAAGTGGGTGATGGCAAAGAGCTGATTAAGGAATTGAAGCTAGCTAAGAACTCAGGTATTCGCTATTTCACTTCAGACAAACAGGCCAAAACACTCCAGCTCTTGCTTTCTTATCATGAATCTATCGTGTATCGACCACTAACCTTCCTCCGATACCTTGTGTTTGGGGGGCACCAAGCCAAAATTAGTAACACCATCAGGCACAGGCAACAGTCAGAAATTATTCAGGATCTGATTGAAATGGGGTCAACGCTGACTTATGAGGATTTACACACTGAATTTAATAATTATGTAGAAGCGCTTCGCCAGGCTGGAGCAGCTGTAGCCCACCTGCTCCTAACAGCAGGCAGACCCCAAGCACTTTATTTTTTATCAGACATACTGAAGCATGTAGACGTAGTTGAGGAACTACCCGGACTATCAATACAAGCGATTCTGGCAGCTGATATTGATTGGGGAGATGCACATTCAAGCGCCCATGAGGTATTAACTGAGCGGTACCTTGACCTGCTTTCCAGCGAGAGCACTGTAGGCTGTAAAGCACGAGCAAAATTACAGCAGGCATTTTCTAGAATCAATCGTGCTGGCTTCTCTGAGGATGTTGGGCTTAACACTGAGTTATTGGAATTGCATGCAGAAGGTGCCCCTGTACTTGCTAAAACACTACAACTGGCAGACCTTGCACTTACAAAAATACTGCAAGCACCAGAAAAAAGCTTGAGCTGGGAAACGGTATATTCTGATGATAAAGAAACATTCCGAGACTTGTTTAAAAGAATCTACGGAGACATATCATGGTAAGAACTTGGAACAACTTCACTGCTGAAGAGCAGGAGGCGATAGGTCATGAATTTGCTTCACGAGAGGCCGTCCGCCTGTACTCAAATGATGAACCAGAAACCAGGCTTAAGTATGGCACTACCCGTCCCACAAGCCACGAATTAGCGCTGTACCTTCAAGGACAAGGAGATCTAAGTAGCAAGGTGCTCCTTCCTTTACTGCAGCGTGATGCCGTACTCAAACGGAAATTTGAGTGGCTACTGTCACACTATGCGCTTGTTTCAGTGCCAAGCGCAGCAGCTGCGGCAAGCACAGCAGCTGTATTAGAACGCCCTCTACCAGATGGAGGTAGCTTGCAAATCATATCCTCCAATGCCAATCCACAGCAGGTGCATCTAGTTATTGAACTGCCAGCTTTTCTACACAATAAGGAACCCCACTATCTGTTTATACGGCTAAGTGATAAAACCTACTCCCTTACGTTGCCACCACCATTAGTTGGCAAAGTGATGCAACTAATGTCAATAGACAACCCTGCTATCATCGCTTTGCGCAATGCACAAAGTACGCTTGATCTGGTCTAAGCATGTTCCAAGCCCTAATTGCTACTACCGAAGGTACAGTAGAGATCGAGATGATCTCTAAAGAATCACCAGGTGTGCCCTGCTGCGCAACAGAAGGGCTGGCAACAACTGATGAACTCCCACTCAGTCGCTCCTACCAAAAGTTTGTGGCCAGGCCAACTGGCGTGGTGGGAAAGCTTACCGAGCACGAGAGCTATCGTCTCTGCCTTTCCCGCTCCATTGATACTGGATCCAGCTGGCAACTACCCGTGTATCTGGCTCATTGGCTTAAACACCATAGTCAACTCTATGAACGCCTGCGCCTTGGCAAGACAGTGGCTCCCAAAGCTATCATCTGGGCAACCGGGGAGGTGAACTATCATCTCCAGGTTGAACCGGTTGGTGGTCTGGATCGCAAGCTTTCTCACTTGGCGCAGTGGTTGCAACAAAATGTCTGTAAACCAATGCCCGTTCTCGTTATTGTGCCTCATGATTGTGTTGCAATAGCGAAGACACACCTTGATAAATTGTTGGACGATTTGTTTGATGTTCGCATTATTGGGCTCGAACAAGTTGATACTCCGGAGCAGATCTTTGATGGCCTACCTATGCACCCAGGCAACTCAGCCATCACCAGTGAGCAGAGTGAAGATACCAACCCTAAACTTAAAGATAAGACCAAGCACCATGAACATGGTGATTTAATTTACAGGGCCGGTATATTTCTAGGGGTTGTGGTTTTTTTTCTATTGATCGGCTACTCCATCTTTGGAGGCGATTCAATTCAAGACCCTGATCATTTGGATCACACCCCCATCGTTATAGACTCAAGTACAATTGCAAGTTTGCCTGGTGGTGCTGCACTTGAGATATTTGTTGAACACCGCACAGGAACAGAGTCCTGTTTTTCGATGATTGAAACTCGTACCGTTTTCAGGGAGAGTTACCAAGAAATTCTGCATCCAATTCCCGCAGTGTTGAAGTTGCGCACCGATGAGTCTGCATGCCGTATTACGCTATTGATTCACAACCGCGGGGCAAAAAGCCTCAGCGGTCTGTTAATGCCTACTGAAGAGTCCTTAGATTCAGTAAATACAGAGGGGATCATTCCTATTTCCACAAAGGAGACGCGTTCAGCTATTTTGTTGGATCGAACAGAACCGGGTGGTATGAGCTACATTACTGGGCCGCTCATGCGTTTGGTACTAGCGCCGATGTCTTCAGCTGATCTGAAGACAATACTGGGTAATAAGCCCACTCATAGGAGAAGCTCAAATTCTGATTCAGGTACAGAACTTATCTGGATGAGGGATGTACAGGCCATAGTGGAACGTGCAATAAAACCCACCAATTAAGTACAAATACTTTGTATTTTAGATACCCGGGAATTAAAAGCTTTGAATAGACCAGAACAGCTAAGGAGAATAGTGTGACTAATAATAAAAGAGAATATTTAAGTCATCGAAAACTTATGCTGCTAATAAGCAGTAAGCGCAAGATTAGACAAATGTCGCAACTGCTCAATGTATTGGGTATGGTTATACTACTGATCATGCAGACTGCTGTCTTCGCTAGCACAGATGATTTTGGCAGGTTGATGTCGCGTGCAAAATCCGCAAAAACAGTGCCGGTTCTTGTAACCGGATGGCAAACCATAACAGGTGATGAACCTCTACCGGGTGCTGAGCTGGATCCAGATGCATGGATGTCGATTACTGGCGATGAGTTTATCCAGAAGCTGAATAAGGCGTCGAGTCAAGTCAAGGTGAGAAGACGCTATAAGAAGGTACCAGTTATTGCTATGCAACTGGATGCGGCTGCAATGTCTGCTGCCAAGGCACAGAGCTCATCAGTGCAGATATGGGATGACGTTGAACTCCACCCTCAACTTGTAGAGAGTACACGTCTGATTGGCGCAGATGTGGCATGGCGTGCCGGCTACACCGGAAAAGGACTGGCTGTTGCTGTGATCGATAGCGGTACTGATACAGATCACCCATTTTTCAATAATAAGGCAATTTTGGAGGCTTGTTTCTCAAACAAATGTCCGAATGGTAAAGATGCAATGGTTGGTAAAGGCGCGGCTAAGCCTATCGATGAACATGGCACCCATGTTGCCGGAATTGCACTTGGAAGCCTGAGTTCAGGTAAGCTGTCAGGCGTTGGGCCAGGTTTGAGCCTGATAGCCATCAATGTATTTAATAGCGATGGGAGCACAAATATTAGCAATATTCTGGCAGCACTGGAGTTCGTTCTGTCCGTTGCTGAAGAGAATCCCGATTCTATCGGTGCAGTGAATATGAGTATCGGTAGCAGAATTCCCCGTAAGGTAGCTGGTGTTTGTACCAATGACGCCCTCGATGTTATATCCAACCTGTTTGATAAAGCTAGAATTCCTGTGGTTGTTGCATCCGGAAACGCAAGCTCAGCAAATGCAGCTGCTCCAGTAGCGGTTCCTGCCTGTATAAAAGGGTTCCTAAGTGTTGGTGCCATTAATAAAAATAGTCATATTGCTCCGTTCTCCAACAGTGACTCTACCTTGGATTTTCTGGCTCCCGGTGTTGAGATACTATCATCAATTCCTTTGCTCTCGAAGCAACAGGATGCTTACCAACGGTTTCCTGGTACATCAATGGCTGCCCCCCACGTTGCAGGAGCGATAGCACTTTTAAAACAGGTTGCGCCAGGGCGTACTGTAGATGAGTTGGTGTTTGCGCTTAAAAAATCTGGAACACCGGTGCGTGATACCCGTACAGGCATTGTTGCTCCTGTGATCAATATAGCTCGTGCGATCGCTTTTATGAACGGCGGAGGAAAACCACCCAAAGCAGACCCACCCAAGACTACGCCTGTTAAACCCGCTCCCCCGCAGCAAGATAAGCCAAACAAGAGGAAAGATGGATGGAATGCAATTACTGGTTAAATGGTTCAGCGAAGTCCTACAAAGTTACCCCATTACCACTGCTACTTCAGTTGGGTACGATTCTGGTGCTTGGAGCTCTTTATGGTTGCGCTAGCAACAGCACAGAAAATATCCCCGGTAAACGGGTAGAAGCAGAACAGGTACGAATCCTAGTCAATCTAGTAGTCGAATCGCAAGAGATAGGAGAAGGGTACGATCCTAAAGCCATCAATAATGTCCAAAACCGTGTTATCAAGCAGTTGCGTGCCAGCATGCCATCTGAAGATATTGATGTTATCCGTAACTATCGACTAATTCCAATGATGGCTTTTTCTGCAAATGCCGAAATGCTTCTGCACCTTTTACAGATGCCTGAAGTTCGTTCAATAGAGCCTGATCTAGAAATAAAAGTAACTACTCACACCCTGCCAACTCTAATTCACTAGCCATAGCTATCTGAATTGATGTGGCAAGACTTTTCCGGATAAAAAATCACACAATTTCTCGGTTTGTTTTCTCATAGCCCAATGGCGTTTGATAGCCGATAGTTGAGTGGCGCCTCTGGCGATTATAGAACCTCGATATTAATCGCTGCATAAGTATTGGCGTTAACCATCAAAGGCTTGGCAGCAGTGTCCGGTTAGGAAATTGCAGTAACCAGAGGAAAATATAGGCAAAAAAACTAAAAAACATCGCATTTAAAGCTTGACATAGGATTAAAATCGTTCAGTAGCATTTTCAAAAACCTTGCTACATCACTCAGTAACGGGACACACTACCAGGACAGCACCATCGATTATGAAGCACTGACCGTTGCCCGGAACGCCCGCGCTGGCTCAAGATGCTTCGGAAACACGGTTTTATCACCGACGCCACTACCGCGTAACTTGTCGTAACTGTATAATCAGTGCGAAAATCACCTTTTGGCAAAAAACCACTTAAGGGATCAATCTTGAAAAAAGATAGCTATTTTTTTCGCGCCGTTATCTATGCCATGCAGAATGACAAGGTCTTGTTGGTTGATATGAAAAAGCCAAAGGAGTCCACCTCGCTCGATCCCTGGCTTGGCCGGGTTGTAGCCTTGGCGGATGGGCAGCATACGATTCAGGAGCTGATTGATTTTTTGGCCAGCCAATACCCAAACGGTGCGCCTGCAAACCTGGCCGACACCGTTGAGTCGGTGGTCAAGCGGTTGCAAGAGACGCATGTGGTTCATCTGAGTGATGAGCCGGTGGATCTTCCCTATTACCTGGCCATACCTGCTAATGAGCAGGATCCTGAGAAGGCCAGGGCCTTGATAGAGAAGGATGGGTTTATTGCCGGATAACCTCCTGCCAAGGTGGAATCTGCTGATCCCTGAAACTTTTAGCTTTTTTCTGTTTTCTGGTTCTGTAGTGCATTTCCTGGGGAGCCAATCTTAAAAACATCCAGTCCAAAAGACTCTATTTCAGGCTTTGCCGGCCTCTCTTTCATGGGGATGCGAAGGGTCTTCCAGTGTGGAAGTACAATTGCAAAATAGATGGCAGGCAGCAGCAGGCTAAACCATATATTTGCCTGGTTCGGCATTATCCATTCAGGTTGCCAGATGAATTGGGTTGCGAAGTTTGCGCTGTATACCAGGGCAAAAAGGTAGACGCCTTTTGCTCTCATCTGCCATAGCCAGAGAATTGAAAGAAGGATGAGGAAGCTGATCCAAAAGCCATACTGCGAGGCGGCGCCGATGTGCTCTGGAACCTTGCTGGTCGCCGGGTCTGCCTCAGGTGCAGCAGGTACCTCTCTTGGCTCCACCAGGTATTTTTCATCTACCTCATATTTTTCGGTGCTTTTAAAGACCTTCTCTGGTCCGATGCCATTCCCTATCAGGATACCTCCCATGGATCCAACTAATTGAACCCCACTGATCAAGAAAAGGATGATACAAAGAAATGTAATGGATTTAGGTCTTCTCACATCAGACTCCTGCAATTGTTTTCAGCTGGCCGACTGCTCCATGGTTTGAAGCTATCTGCGGCTGCTGATTCTACCTCTAGCATGCCCATCCCACCAGCTATTGTTATGATTTACCCACCTGTTTCAGTGTTTCAGCAGGAGTGTGGCCAAAAAACAGATTGGTTTTCCTTTTATAATCATGATGTTGCACAATCTTTTTAGTGAAATAATGCTTGGCTTGAGCGATTTGACCTCATTTATTGCTTTATCGTCGTTTCAAATATTGATTATGGCTTTTGGTAAGCGTGTTGGAATGAGTGGGTAGAGAAACCATCCAGGCGGTGTTTGTCTACCAATATGATGGGTACGCCTCTGCCGCCTAGTTTTCTGTACTCGCGCCTGCCTTTTGTTGATTTATCAATGTCATATTCAGTAAAGGGGATGTTGTTGGCATTAAAATAGCGCCTGGCTCTTGTACAGACGCCGCACCACTCGGCACTGTACATAATGACGTTTTTGCCTGATGCCGCCGGTTTTTGCTGGGCAGCTGTTGTTGCGGCAGCACCCTTTGCGGGTGATTTTGGGGAGGGGATGACATTGACTATAACCTCTATCTCATTGAATCCCCTTGTCTTTGGTGGTTTGTCACCCATGTGGGTTCTCCCATCCTCGTCAACCCATTTATATATCCTGGAGTGAACGGTTCCCGCGAACACCATTGAGAGAAGAAAAAGAGATATGATGATATGGCGCATAACTATTCCTTTATCAGCTGTTGTATGGCTCACTCAGCCACGGTAACCTGGTTTTTATCCAATGTAACGCGCTGGCCACTGTGTATTTTGCACCGTTTACGGTATTCCGTTTTGCCATCAACCGTGACATTTCCATCTGCAATCAACTTCTTTGCGGTGCCCCCACTGGGGCAAAACCCCATGATTTTTAGCAGGTCGCACAGTTCAATGTGAGGCCGGCCCTCTAAGCTGAATTCGTTCATGGTTGATCCCATATTTCCTGGTCTCTGCTGTTAACGGGCATTGAAAAGGGCTATAGTCGGCCGCTGATTGAGGCACTTCATTTTCACTGTTGATTCTAGCCCGGAAATTTCATAAGTTCGCATAATTTTGCTTGCCTGTTGGTTCTGCAGGAGATCTTTTTTCCATCGCCCGTAATCGTTGATGCGGGGTTTGTTCGAAGATTTACCTGTGAAATCAACATCCTGTGCGATCTTTGTGCAAGCGCATGAAATTTCTGAGCTGATATGATCAGCAAATTATACCAAGCGAGGCAGTTATGAGAGCGACACTCACTTTAATAATCATTGGTTTGTACGCCGGTCATGCATTGGCAACTGGCGATAAGGCTGCGCTAACATTTGGAGAGGAGATAACCCTCTCTAACGCCATATCTGTAGAGCATGCGATCCATGAGATTGATAAATTGAAGCATAAGGAAATTTTACTTGAAGGCAAGGTGAGCAAGATTTGCGAGAAAAAGGGGTGCTGGATGGCACTTGAATGGGAGGGTAGCTCTATCAGGGTGACGTTCAAGAATTACAGCTTTTTTGTGCCCAAAGAGATTGTCGAAAAAAGAGTGCAGGCTCAGGGCGTGCTCTCCGAGGAGGTGATGGAGATATCAGAGGCCAGGCATTATGCACAGGATGCAGGAAAATCAGAGGCAGAGATCCAGCAGATCAGGCAGCCATCCAAAGAGTACCGCTTTGTTGCGACCGCGGTAAAAATTCTGTATTAGGGGGCTGCCCTGATGGATATAGGGGTGCGGCTGTTGATCGACAGGCGGGAGTGCGGTATCGACCCGGCGACAGCTCGATAGAGATCGGGTTGAGGCTCCTGGAACATGATGCCGGTACAGTTGCTGTTGCTGTGAATGACGGTTGCAGGT
>WFXD01000025.1 GCA_015490795.1 Gammaproteobacteria bacterium | reverse complement strand
CCATGGGCATGGTTGAGATAGGCCTCCAGCAGCGCTGCCGACTCGGCGTCCGCTGCCATATACTCCTGCCAGAGCGCGACCAGCTGGGATTGGTCCAGCTGGCTCAGGCGGGAGCCGACCAGCTTCCCGGCAATGATCTCTCCCCCCATCTCGCCTGAATCGTGATCAAGAAACATCCGCACAAAACGTGTCTCGACCTGTGAACGCTGCTGTGCAGCGGGTTCAGCCGAGTTTTTTCTGGCTCGATAGTGATAGAAGAGACGTTGCGCCAGGCCCAGCGCCCAAGGCATGCGGATCAATCGCATCGCCACGGTCAGCAGCCCGCCAACTGCCGCGCCGGCTGCCGCAAACAGCGGGTGCAGGCGTCCTGTAGCGGCCAGCACGATCAGGAAGAGAATCGCAGCGCCAATGACCACCCTTACCAGCATTTTGGAGACCTGCTCCGGCGGTGTCCGCACAAACCAGCGCAGCGCCATCCAGAGTCCAAAGCAGAGACCAAGAAAGAGAATGATGCGCCCTATGCCCACCGCCTCAACCTCTGCTCAGCTGCTGTAGCAGCTTGGGTGCAGCACCACCCTGGCGGCTGCCAAAATCCTCCAGTGCAGCACGTCCGCCTGCGGCATATACGGCCACCGCACTCAGCAGATCGGCCAATTGGTGGGCGCTGCCTGCATTGAACGGGAAGTAGGCGCCGCCGGTCAGCTGCGCCATTTTTCGAAAGGCCCTCTCTGCCACAGGGTCATAACCTTCCTGAAACAGAAACAGCGGCACCCCCTGTAACCCCAGCTCACCCGCCTGCTGGCAGAGCCGCCCAACAGACTCTTCAACACAGTCGCCCACAAAGACCAGCGCATTGACCTTGCGCCGCCTCGTCTCACGCAAGGCATGGGTCAATACCCGGCCGATCTGGGTCATGCCGCCGATGCAGCTGACCTCACACATGCGCCGTTTCAGATCTTCCGAGCTGCGCAGCCAGGGCGTTGCCGAGAATGCCATCTGCCCCCGGTAGTAACAGAGCTGGATCTCCAGGCCACCCAGCGCGGCTGTCTCATCAAACATGCGGCTCTGGATCTGGCAGGCGCTGCTCCAGGTGGGTCCCCGGCTGGCGGTGGCATCCATTGCAAACATCAGGCGGCCCCGGTCGGCAGCGGGTTTAACCACTGGGGTTTTGGCGACCTTCTCCAGAAAGTCGGCCACCTCTCTCCTGGCGGGATGTTGTGGCGGTCTGCTCTTGATATTGCTCATGGTTACAGAAGAGCGGGCTTCAGAATTACAGAGGGACGTCAGCCGCCCGTGATAGACATGATCCGCACCAGATTACCGGGCTGCGTCTGAAACTCATGCTGTTTTGGTTTAAGTTCGATGGCATCCTGTAGCGCCTGTTTGATCTCGCCATCACTTGCCCCACTGCGCATCAGGGGACGTAACTCCACGGTATCGTGCTGCCCCAGACAGAGGTAGAGGGTGCCCTCCACCGAGAGGCGGACACGGTTGCAGGTATCACAGAAGTGCTGCGACATGGGGGTGATGAAACCGATGCGCAGGCTGGTGCCTCGCACCCGTACATAGTCGGCAGGGCCGGCCCCTTTCATTCTGGCCGGTTCCAGCTGAAAGCGCTTTGCCAGATCATCCTTCACCTCTTGCAGGTCGAGGAAGTGGTCGGTCGCACTCTTTCCCGTTGCGCCCACCGGCATGGTTTCGATGAAGCGGAGGGTAAAGTCATGTTTGATGCAGAAATCGACCATATCAAAGATTTCGTGATCATTCAGCCCCTTCATCACCACCATGTTGATCTTGATGGGATGCAGTCCTGCCGCTTTGGCCGCCATCAACCCTTCGATAACCTTCTCCAGATCGCCCTGGGTGATCTTGTAGAAGATGGCATGATCAAGCGAGTCGAGGCTGACATTGATGCGCCCCACACCGGCCTCTTTAAGCAGCGAGGCATACTCGGTCAATCTTGAGGCATTGGTACTGAGTGAAAGATCCTCCAGCATCGGCAGGGCACCAAAGCGGCGGATCATATCGGGCAGATCCGGGCGGATCAGCGGTTCACCGCCGGTGATGCGCATCTTGCTGACGCCCAGTTCGGAGAAGAGGCGCACCAGGCGCTCCAACTCATCCAGCGTCAGCCAGGACTCAGGCTGAGAGAACCCCTTGTAGCCTTTGGGGATGCAGTAGAAACAGCGGAAATCACAGCGATCCGTCACTGAGATTCGCAAATACTCTATCTTTCGACCAAAGCCATCTCGCAACTCAAACATCAGCTTACATCCTGCAAATAGTGGTTACGCTATGCTACAACAATATTTTCCACTCCGCAGGTAATATATGACCTATACGGTGGGTTTTGCATTTACTGCCAAAATTTGCGACGCTGCTGTCTAGGAGCCTGTCGAACTTAGGATGAACTGGCTGCGGAAGTGGGAGAGCGGCTCAAATATCCCCGGTTTTTCGTTGCGTAGGCCCACTATGCGCCTCAAAACCGGGAATATTTGCGCTCACTCTCCCATTCCCTCGCTACAATCCACCTAAGTCCGACAGGCTCCTAGGAGAAGGGTGCCTACAAGCGCCACGCCCGAGCCGAAAGCAAAGAGAGCAGCCCCAATGAGTACGGATAACCAAAAAAAGTGGCCGACTGCGGTGTTTGCCCTTGGGCTGATATGCGGCTCCCTCTCAGGCATCGGCCACGCCACTGCTTCACCCAACAGCACGCTGTTACTGGCCGGTGGCTGCAATATCTGCCACGGCCCAAACGGGGTCAGCAGCGGCCCGGCAACCCCCACCATTGCCGGTCTCTCCGGCGAATATCTGCTATCCACGCTGGAGGGTTTTAAAAGCGGTGAGATACCCTCCACCATCATGGGGCGTATCACCAGGGGCTACAGCAGTGATGAGCTACAGGCGCTGGCAAACTACTACAGCAGCAGACCCTTCAGTGCCTCCCAACAGCCCTACGACCCCAGGCTGGCAAGGCAAGGGGCAAAGCTGCACAACAAGTATTGTGAAAAGTGCCACACAGAGGGGGGGCGCTCAGCGGAAGAGGGCACCGGACGCCTAGCCGGGCAGTGGCGACCCTGGCTGATCTGGGCATTGCAGGATTTTCGCTCTGGCAGACGCCTCGCAGGTAGAAAGATGCAGCAGCAGCTGGATAAGCTCTACATCCGCAAAGGCAAGAGAGGCCTTACCGCCCTGCTCCACTACTACGCCAGCCAGCAGCCGTAATCATGGCCATCTCACGCAGAAAATTCATTACAGCCCTGGGGACAGCATCAGCGCTCTCTCTTGGCGGCGCACCCCTTCTTGCCCTGGGCGCCAGCCGGCAGGTCGTGGTCATCGGCGGTGGCATCGGCGGTGCTACAGCCGCCCGGCAGATCCGCATGATTGACCCTGCAATAGCGGTCACACTGATTGAACCCAAGCAGCATTACCATACCTGCTTTATGAGCAACGAGGTATTGAGTGGCAGACGCAAGCTCGCCAGCATCCGCTTTGACTACACCAGGCTGAAAGAGCTTGGCATCAAGGTGATTCACGACAAAGCCGCCAACATATCACCCGATGACCACAAAATCACGACAAATAACGGTACAGTGCTATCTTATGACCGATGCATTTTCGCCCCGGGGATCGATTTCAGATGGGATCAGATTGAGGGGTTCGATGCAAAAACGGCCCAGCTCTTCCCACACGCCTGGCAGGCAGGTCAGCAGACAGCAACCCTGCAGGCACAGCTGAGAGAGATGGCCGATGGAGGCACTGTCATCATCACCGCCCCCGCTGGCTCAATGCGGGCAGCACATGCCCCCTACGAGCGAGCAAGCCAGATAGCGCACTATCTGAAGCAGCACAAGCCGAGATCCAGGGTGTTGATATTTGACGCTAAAACAGCATTTCCACAGCAGGCCCTCTTCCTTCAGGCCTGGCAGAGGCTCTTTGGCTATGGCGCCCACAACAGCCTGATTGAGTGGCACGGCGGCACCGCTCATCGACTCATCAAGCTGGATGCAACCACTCGCACCATCACCACCGCAGCGGGTGAGCTGCACAGAGGCGATGTTCTGAACATCATCCCACCCCAGCAGGCCGGCCATATTGCAGCCGCTTCCGGGCTGACAGATGAGAGCGGCTGGTGCCCGGTTGATCTTCGCACCTTTGAGTCCACCCGGCACAAAGGTATCCACATCATCGGCGATGCCTGCATCGCCAGCCCGATGCAGAAACTTGGCTCAGCCGCCAACAGCCAGGCCAAGGCCTGCGCCAATGCGGTGGCATCACTGCTCAATGGGCGGGAACCTGCTGCGGCCGTTTTTACTGATGTCGCCTACTCCACTATCGAAGAGGCCTACGCCTTTTCAACCGTTGGCAGCTACCGACTGGCCAAAGAGGGCAATCGTTTCACCCTGGTTGCCGGAGGCGCCAGCCCCATTGAGGCTTCAACAGAGGATCTGAAGCGAGAGGCTGCCTATGCCAGGAGCTGGTTCAACAACCTGACAAAAGATACCTTCGGTTAACCAACTGCCCCACAGCACCCCATCCTCATGTATAATTGACGGCTTTTGCCGGTCGGGTATTGCAGAATCAGATGCTGGAGATAACCAACCTCGCCTGTTCGCGCGGGGATCGCCAACTGTTTACAGGATTGAACTTCTCGCTGGAGCCGGGATCTCTTCTCTATGTTGAAGGGCGCAACGGCACCGGGAAAAGTACGCTGCTACGCGCAGTTTGCGGACTCTTCCTGGCCGACAGTGGCGAGATTTCATGGCATGGCAAAAGCACCCGGTCACTGGCCGAGGAGTATACCCGGGAGGTGCTCTACCTTGGGCACCACAACGGTATTAAAGACGATCTGACCGGCCTGGAGAATCTACGCATCTCAACCGTTCTGGACGGTGATGATGTCACAGAGGATCAGATCTGGGCCGCCCTGAAAAAGATGGGGCTGAAGGGCTTTGAGGATCTACCCACAAAGGTGCTCTCCCAAGGGCAAAAGCGGCGCGTGGCCTTGGCCCGCCTACTGCTGAACAGCGCCGGAGTGTGGATTCTGGATGAGCCGTTTACCGCCCTGGATATCGCCGCTGTCGATCTGCTGCAATCCGTGATATCTGACCACATCAATAACGGCGGCATCGTTATACTGACCACGCATCAAGAGGTGGCACTGACCTCTGGCCAGATCCAGCGGCTTGAGTTGGGCGGGAAGAAAAACAAGCATGTTTAAGGCCTTCCGCTGCATTGTGATGCGTGATCTGACCCTGGCCATGCGCCGGCGCACAGATGTGTTGACCACGCTGTTTTTCTTTATCATCGTGGTCAGCCTGTTCCCTCTGGGTGCAGGCACGGAAAAGATGATCCTGCAGAAGATCGCCCCAGGGGTTGCCTGGGTCGCTGCCCTGCTGGCCTCAATGCTGGCACTGGAGCGGCTGTTTGCCAGTGATTTTGCAGATGGCACCCTGGAGCAGCTGCTGCTGACACCGCAACCGCTGTTTGTTTTGGTGCTGGGCAAGATATTTGCCCACTGGCTGCTGACGGGGCTGCCGCTGGTGTTGATTGCGCCACTGGTTGGTTTACAGTATTACCTGCCAGGTGATGCCGTCATAACGATGATGCTGGCGCTCTTGATCGGGACACCCGTTTTAAGCCTGATCGGCGCCATTGGCGCGGCATTGACACTCGGGCTGCGTGGCGGCGGCATTCTGCTGTCACTATTGATATTGCCGCTCTATATCCCGGTCATGGTATATGGCGCGGGCGTCGTCTCTGCCAGCGCAATGGGGACCGACCTGCAGGCCTACTTTTCGATATTGTCAGGCTTTTTGATATTGGCACTCGTGCTGTCGCCCATAGCAACGGCTGCCGCATTGCGCATATCTGTCGAATAGAGATGAGAGAAGATCTGTGAGTATAAACTGGTTCAAATATTCATCGCCGGCAACTTTCTACCCATTGGCGGGGAAGATGGTTCCTTTCTTTGGCTGGCTGGCCGCCATCCTGATGGCAGGCGGGTTGTACTGGGGCTTCTTCGAGACCCCTGACAGGCTCAGCGACCAAAAAGAGTACTATCGCATCATCTACATCCACGTCGGAGCCGCCTGGATGTCGATGTGGCTCTATATTGTAATGGCTGCCTGGGCACTGGCCGGGCTGGTGTTTCAAACCCGTCTCTCCTTCATGATTGCAAAGGCCATTGCGCCAACCGGCGCCATCGCCACCTTTCTGGCACTCTGGACCGGCGCCTTCTGGGGGAAAACCAGCTGGGGAACCTGGTGGGACTGGGATCCGCGCATGACCTCGGAACTGATCCTGCTGTTTCTCTATATGGGTTATATGGCGCTTCAATCAGCCATTGATGACCCGCGCCGGGCAGATCGCGCCGCCGCACTGCTCGCCCTGGTTGGCCTGGTCTGCGTCCCCATTATCTTCTGGTCCATCAACTGCCCTGACCCCAATGAGTGCGCCGCCCTGCACCAGACATCCAACCCCGGCGGCGGCAATATGGAACCAAATATTCTGATCGCCATGCTGGTTACGGCATTTGCCTTCTGGATGTACTCCTTTGCCGCTATCCTGATGCGCGTGCGCAATATTATTCTGGAGCGCGAACGCCACACCACCTGGGTCAATGAACTGCTGGAGGAGAAGGGATGAGCGCCATTTCCGATTTTTTCCACGCCGGAGGCTATGGGTTCTATATCTGGGCTTCGTATGGCGCAGCCATTCTTCTGATGGCCGGTGAGATAGCCATTATCAAACAGCAATATCGAACTATCCTGAAACGCCTAAGTCGAATGGCACGAATGAATGCCTCCGAGGAAGACGAATGAAACCAAGACAGAAACGCATCGTATTCGCCATTATTGCTGTTATCGCCATTGGCGTTGCTGCAAAGCTGATCATTGCATCGATAGATGCCGGCTCCTCCTATTTCTACAGCCCAAAGAAGGTGCTGGCAGGTGAAGCCCCTACCGATCAGGTCTTCCGCATTGGCGGGCTGGTCAAGGTTGGCTCTATACAGCGCATTGGCAAAACCCTGACCGTAGAGTTCATTGTTACAGACGATGCAGCTGCCGAGATTACAACCCACTACACCGGCATACTCCCTGATCTGTTCAAAGAGGGGCAAGGCGTGGTTGCCAAGGGGAGACTGAGGGAGGACGGTGTCTTTATCGCTGAAGAGGTATTGGCCAAACACGATGAAAAATACCTGGCACCCGAGGTAAAAGAGGCGCTCGAAGAGGCGCACAATGAAGCCACAAACAAGAAGGAGTATGCCCAGTGATCCCGGAAATTGGCCATTTTGCCCTGGTTCTCTCCATGTGCCTTGCCATTGCGCAGGCGATCTTCCCGCTGATAGGCACCATGAACAACACCCCCTCCTGGGCAGCACTGGCACGACCACTGGCCTGGGGGCAGGCACTCTTCCTGACCATAGCCCTGGGCGCTCTCACCTACGCCTTTCTGGTGGATGACTTTTCGGTCAGATACGTCGCCTCCAACTCCAATACACTGCTGCCCACCATCTACAAGATCTCAGCCGTTTGGGGCGCACATGAGGGGTCGCTCCTGCTATGGGCCTTTTTCCTGGGCACCTGGAGCGCTGCCATCGCCATCTTCAGCAAAAGCCTGACACAAGAGGTGGTATCACGCGTGCTTGCAGTAATGGGCATGATCAACACCGGCTTTCTATCCTTCATGCTCTTTACCTCCAACCCATTTGAGCGTCTGTTCCGGATACCCGCAGAGGGGCGCGACCTCAACCCGTTGTTGCAGGATATTGGGCTGGCGCTTCACCCCCCCACGCTCTATCTGGGCTACGTCGGTTTCTCAGTGGCCTTTGGCTTTGCCATCGCCGCGCTGATTGGCGGCCGGCTGGATGCCTCCTGGGCGCGCTGGTCCCGTCCCTGGACTACCGCAGCCTGGGTCTGGCTGACCCTGGGCATCACCATCGGAAGCTGGTGGGCCTACTACGAGCTTGGCTGGGGCGGCTGGTGGTTCTGGGATCCGGTTGAAAATGCATCCCTCATGCCCTGGATCGCCGGTACCGCACTGATGCATTCACTGGCCGTAACAGAGAAACGCGGCGCCTTCAGAAGCTGGACACTGATGCTTGCCATACTGGCCTTCTCACTCTGCCTGCTGGGTACATTCCTGGTGCGCTCCGGTGTATTGACCTCCGTGCATGCCTTTGCTGCTGACCCTGATCGCGGTGTATTCATCCTGGCCTTTCTGATTGTCGTCATCGGTGGCTCCCTGGCTCTTTATGCCTGGCGTGCGCCCTCGATCTTCAGCGGTGGCCGCTTCGACCTCATCTCACGCGAGTCATTCCTGCTGGGCAACAACCTGCTGCTGACCGTATTCACCTTTCTGGTTCTGTTTGGCACCCTGGCGCCCTTGATCTACGATGCCCTGGAGTGGGGCAAGATCTCGGTTGGGTTCCCCTGGTTCAACAAGATGTTCCTGATGGTGACCCCCTTCCTGGCGGTGCTGATCGGCTTCGGCCCACTCATGCGCTGGAAACGTACCGACCCGATACAGCTTGTAAAGAAACTGCGCATTGCCATGATCGTCAGCGTCATCATCGGGCTTATTGCATTCATGCCTTCGATATCCAAAGGCTCGCTGCTGGTTCCTCTGGGGATGCTTCTGATGGCCTGGATCATTGCCTCACACATCACAGCCATCCTCGACCGCCTGAAGCATAAAAAAGGGATCGGCAGCTTCTTTACCGACCTGGCTGGCAAAGGCCGCAGCTACTACGGCATGATCCTCGCCCACCTGGGCGTGGCCATGTTTATACTCGGCGCGACCATGGTCTCCCATCACGGCATAGAGAAAGACCTGCGTATGTCCCCCGGTGAAAGCGCTGAAATCAGCGGCTACCGTTTTCGGTTTGATGGCGTCATCCGCACCCCTGGCCCGAACTACACTGCCAACCAGGGCAAGTTCACCATCTTCCTGGGAGACAAACAGGTCGCCGTACTGGAACCCCAAAAACGCACCTATTTTGCACAGGGACGCCCCATGACGGAAGCCGCTATCGACTGGGGCTTCACACGCGACCTCTATGTCTCGCTGGGTGAAGACCTGGGCGGTGGCGACTGGAGCATGCGCCTCTACTACAAGCCTTTTGTGCGCTGGGTCTGGCTTGGCGGACTGGCCATGGCTCTCGGCGGCATCATCTGTATCTCAGACCGCCGCTACCGAACCAAAAAACCCAAAAAAGCGCATCTGGCCCAGACTGATGCCGCTAACACCCTGGTTACGGAGAACAGCTAATGTCCAGTCGCACCCGGTACCTGGCACCGCTATTCATTTTTCTCATTATGGCGGGCTTTCTGTTTAAGGGGCTATTCATGGATCCGCGCCATATACCCTCGGTGTTGATCAACAAACCCGCCCCTGAGTTCAACCTGCCGACCCTGCACAACCCCCAAAAACTCGTTAGCACAGCGGATATGAAGGGGAAGGTCTGGCTGCTCAACGTCTGGGCATCCTGGTGCGCCGCCTGCCGGGCTGAACACCAGGTACTCAACACCATAGCGGGTATGGGGATCGTTGATATCATCGGACTCGACTATAAAGACGAGGAGGCCGACGGCAAGCGGTGGCTACAGCAACTGGGCAACCCCTATAAGGAGGTTTTGGTGGATAAAGATGGCCGCGTTGGCATCGACTTTGGCGTTTACGGTGTGCCTGAGAGCTTTCTTATCGACAGCGAGGGGGTTATCCGCCATAAATTTACCGGCCCCCTAAACTATCCCGATATCAAAGGGGTGCTGATACCCAAACTCAACGAGATCAGGGGTGAAAGCAAATGAAGACTATCAAGATAACGCTCTTCATTGGACTGTTCCTTATGTCTGGTTTTGCCGGGGCTACAGCCCTCTCTTCATATACCTTTGAGAGCAAAGAGGAGGAGCAGGCCTTCCGTGAACTCACTGCCAAAATTCGCTGCCTGGTCTGCCAGAACCAATCTCTGGCAGACTCTGATGCCGAACTTGCTGGTGATCTGCGCAGAGAGGTCTATGCCCTCTGGAAGGAGAAGAAATCAGAAGAGGAGATTGCCGAGTTTCTGGTCGCACGCTACGGTGACTTCGTGCTCTATGACCCCCCCTTGAAGCCCTCTACCTACATCCTGTGGTTTGGCCCGTTCCTGCTGCTGTTCATTGGTTGCTATGTACTCTCACGCACACTGAAAAACAAAACCGAAGACAAAGAGGTGGAGCTGACAGAAGAGGATCAGCAGCGCCTGAAAACCCTGCTGAAAGATGACAACGATAACCGGGAAGCAAGCAAATGACTCTGTTCTGGATAACCGCAGCCGCACTTACCGTCGCGGCCATACTCTTCGTCGTACTGCCCATACTCAGATACAAAGAGGTGGAAGAGGCCAGTTCAGATGAGCTCAATATTGAAATCATCAAGCAGCAGTTAGCAGAGCTGGAGGAGGATATGGAAGCGGGTGAGCTGGAGGAAGAGCAGTACACCGCCTCCCGTCATGATCTGGAAAAAGCGCTGCTGGCAGATCTCAACCCCGGCAGCGGCAAGCAGACCGGCAAGGCCAGATCCGGGCGCTGGGCCATCTATGCCATACCCATGATTATTGTTGCTATTGCACTGCCCACCTACCTCAAGGTAGGCGCCCCAAATATCATCCCGTACCTTGACACTCCTGCCGCCAAACAGCAGCAAAATGCCACCCAAGGCCATCCGCAGCAGCCCGCTGCCGGACAGCCCAGCACCTCAATGGAAGAGCTGGTTGTCAGCCTGGCGAAGCGGATGGAGAGTGATCCGGAAAACATCGAGGGCTGGAAGATGCTGGGGCGCAGCTACATCTCCATGGGGCGCATCCATGAGGCACTGCAAACCTATGAGCGAGCCCTGAATCTCGACCGGAAGGATGTTGACCTGCTTATGGGCTACGCCACAACACTGGCCATCTCCCGCAACAACCAGTTCCAGGGCATGCCTGCAGAACTCATCGACCAGGCCTATCAGATAGCACCACAAAACCCCAATGTACTCTGGCTGAAGGGCAACATTCACTATCAGGCTGGCGAATTCCAACAGGCTGTAAAGGTGTGGGAAAAAGTAATGTCCAAACTGCAACCGGGTAGCGAAGAGGCCACAACCGTTGCTGAATATCTCAAAGATGCCCGCTCCAGACTGCCTGCCGGAACCGTAGCGCCTACAGTCGCCCCACCAGCCAGCGCCACCGAAACCAGCTCCAGCAGCAGCGCTGCCACAGCAGATGAGGCGATTCGCATCACAGTGACACTGGATCCTGCACTGCGAGGCAAGGTTCAGGGTAACGAAACACTCTTTATCTTTGCCCGCGCAGTGAATGGCCCGCGCGTACCGCTTGCCGTCGTTCGCAAAACAGCCAGCGATCTGCCCGTCACACTGGTCATGGATGACAGCATGGCCATGTCCGGGCAGCTTTCGCTCTCAAAATACCCACAAGTCAAGGTGGAGGCCAGGATCACAAAATCCGGTAAACCATCGGCATCAAGCGGAGACCTTGAGGGGCTGGTTAGCCCTGTTAAACCCGGTCAAGCAGAGACTGTGAATCTGGTTATCAATACAGTAAGCCCGTAGTTGTGTGCTGGTGTGTTTCCAGTAGAGCGCCAGGGCCAAGCTGAGGTGGTTTGGCTATAGGGGAGGGGCGCTGAAATACAGCTTCTGCTCCTTCACAAATTCAGCCCGGCCATAAAGCCCGGCCTATGTTACTGTGGCCAAAAGCACCCGCCTGGCCTTCTCCATGCCCTCGTCCAGGCTGGCCTCTATCTCTTCCCAGGTAATAGGCCCATCACCCCGGCCAGCTGCCCAGTTGGCCACCACTGCACAGGCGGCATAGCTTAACTCCAGCTCTCTGGCCAATGCAGCTTCCGGCATGCCGGTCATGCCGACCAGGTCACTCCCATCACGCTCCATTCGATTGATCTCCATGGCAGATTCCAGGCGCGGCCCCTGGGTAGCGCCATAGGTGCCATCCGGAATCAGCTCAACCCCTGCCAGTCGGCCCGCTTCAATCAGGCTGGCTCGTAGTGCCTCGCAGTAGGGGTCGGTAAAGTCGACATGCACCACCTTGCCCCGTTGCTGCTCAAAGAAGGTGTGCGCCCGCCCCCAGGTGTAGTCAATAATCTGGTGTGGAACGGCAAGGTGGCCAGGTGCCATATCCCGGCGGATGCCACCTACAGCCCCCATCCCTACAATTTTTTTGACCCCGGCCTCTTTCAGTGCCCAGATATTGGCCCGGTAGTTGATCTGATGCGGTGGAATAGTGTGCTCTTCGCCATGGCGGGGCAAAAAAATG
>WFXD01000024.1 GCA_015490795.1 Gammaproteobacteria bacterium | reverse complement strand
TTGATCTTTATGATTTGTTACCTCGCATTATACCATAAGCCTATGATATTTATATGAATAACATGTGTTGCAAGTGATAAATATTCATTATTAGCTACCGATTATTATTGCTTTTACAGTGGGTTTTTCTATTCTCGGACAGCCTCCTAGGAGCCTGTCCGAGAATAGGTGAATATGCAATTTGCCAATAATTAACCCCATACGAATCAATGAGTTAGAAATTGCATTTCGTAAAAAGCCGAGTTCTCGGACAGCCTCCTAGGTTGACAGTTGGTCTCAGATGACTAAGATAGTAATAACTTACTAACTTCATTTCTTGCCATGAAAAAACACGCAAAGCACCTATCTGCCGATGAGCGCCGCGCTGCCACGGTTGACGCCGTTGTAGAGCTGGCTGCTGAACAGAATCCGAGCGAGATCACGACAACAGCCATTGCCAAACATATGGGTGTGACCCAGGGTGCCTTGTTCAAACACTTTCCGACCAAGGATGCCATCCTGCAGGCGGTGATGGAGTTTGTTGCAAACCGCCTGCTCTCCCGGGTGGATAAAGCTGCGCGCGCCACATCCACGCCAGTTGCAGCCATCGAGGCAATTTTTATGGCCCACATCGAGTTCGTGGTTGAGAATCCGGGTGTCCCGCGCATGATGTTCGGGGAGTTGCAGCATGCCAAGCTGACGGCGCCCAAACGCATGGCGCAGACGCTCATTCGCCGTTATGGCGAGCGTCTGCATGGCCTTATCGAAGAGGGCAAGGCCGCTGGCGAGTTGTCTGCTTCCCTTGACACTGCTGCTGCTGTGACCCTGTTCATCGGCACCGTACAGGGGCTGGTCATGCAGTCAATGCTCGCAGGCGATGTTGAGTTGGTCCGGAAAGATGCGCCGAGGGTCTTTGCGATCTTTCTTCGCGGCATTCGGAGCAAGCAATGAAGGCGCTTCCTTTTCAGGGCCGTACTTTGGCGCTTATCGGCGTGGTTTTGCCATTGCTTGTGTTGTTCGTTTATGTCGCACTGCGTTCCGGACCGCTGGCGCCGGTGGCAGTTACTGTTTCCACCGTGGAGGCAAGATCGATCACCCCGGCCCTATTTGGTATCGGTACCGTGGAAGCGCGCTTCACCTATCGAATCGGCCCTACCTTTGCCGGGCGGGTAAAAAAACTGGATGTGCATGTCGGTGACCGGGTGCAGGGTGGACAACTGCTTGGAGAAATGGACCCGGTAGATCTTGATGACAGGGTTCGTGCCCAAGAGGCGGCACTGAAGCGTGCACAGGCGGCATTGCGCGAAGCCGAGGCGCGTCAGGCCCATGCGCAGAGTCAAGCAAAGCGCTACGAGCAACTGCTGGCCGTGCATACGACTAGCGAAGAGATCGCCGCCACCAAGGAGCAGGATTTGAAAATTGCCAATGCAGCGCTTGCAGCTGCCAGGGAAGAGCTTGCACGCGTGCGAGCTGATGGCGCGGCGGTTGTTGCGCAAAGAAGCAATATGCGTCTGGTCTCTCCAGTGGAGGGGCTGATAGTGGCGCGCGATGCAAATCCCGGCAGTACGGTTGTTGCAGGGCAACCCGTGGTGGAGATGATCGATCCTCAGAGCCTGTGGATTCATGTGCGTTTCGATCAGACCAGCGCTACAGGACTGACTGCGAGACTGCCAGCAGAGATCTCCCTGCGCTCACGCAACGGACAGAGCATGAAGGGCAGGGTGTTGCGGGTGGAGCCTCTGGCCGACGCCGTGACTGAAGAGATACTTGCCAGGATTGTGTTTGATGAGCTGCCTGATCCACTTCCACCCATCGGGGAACTGGCCGAGGTTACCGTTACCTTGCCCGAACTGTCTGCCATGCCGGTCGTCTCTAACGCTGCTGTCCGAACTGTAGATGATCAACTGGGCGTGTGGCAAATCCAGGATGGGGAATTGCGTTTCGTGGCGGTGAAGCTTGGCGCAGGTGATCTTGATGGTCAGGTACAAATTCGTGAGGGTCTCACAATCGGCGACCGGGTGGTGGTCTATAGCGAAAAGGCATTGAGCGAGCGGAGTCGCCTCCATATTGTCAAGCAGATCCCTGGGGCGGCGAAGTGATCAGTCTTGCCGGCAGAGATATCCTCAACACTTGGGGTAAGTTCATTTTTACCGGCATCGGTCTTGGGCTGCTGATCGGTGTGACTCTGACCATGGCCGGCGTGTACCGGGGCATGGTGGACGATGGCAAAGCACTGCTCGATAATAGCGGCGCGGATCTTTGGGTGGTACAGCAGGATACGCTGGGGCCTTACGCCGAATCGTCCAGCATCAATGACGATCTCTACCGCAGCATTCTCTCCATGCCTGGTGTGGCAGAGGCCGCAAACGTGACCTATCTCACCATGCAGGTACGCCAGGGCAGGCGCGATGTACGCGCCATGGTGGTCGGAGTTGTTGCTGGATCGTCTGGAAAGCCGGGTTGGCCACCGTACCTCGTGGCTGGGCGGCAGATCACTCGCAGCCACTACGAAGCGGTGGCCGATATTGCCACCGGCTTCGAACTCGGCGACCGTATCCAGGTACGCCGCAACCAATACACCGTGGTTGGACTCACCCGGCGCATGGTCTCCTCCAGTGGTGATCCGATGGTGTTTATCCCTCTGAAGGACGCCCAAGAGGTGCAGTTCCTCAAGGACAACGACGCCGTCCTGCAACAGCGGAGACGTACCGCCGAGAACCCCATGCTCAACCGCCCTGGTGTACCCGGCCTGCTCGATGCGGTAATAGCCACGCAAAGCAGCAATCCCTATGTCAACGCCGTGCTGGTGCGGATCAGACCGGGCTTCAGCGCCGAGGGTATCGCGCGTCCCATCCGGCGCTGGCAGCGGTTGACCGCCTATACCCGCTCGCAAATGGAAGAGATCCTGATCGGCAAGCTGATCGCTACCTCATCCAGGCAGATCGGCATGTTTCTGGTAATCCTGGCCATTGTCAGTGCGGCGATTGTCGCCTTCATCATCTATACGCTGACCATGGACAAGATTCGCGAGATCGCGGTTCTGAAGCTCATCGGCACGCGCAACCGCACTATCGCGGCGATGATCATGCAGCAGGCCGTCGTGCTGGGAGTGATCGGCTTTGTTGTCGGCAAGGTCACCGCCACTTTCGCCGCACCGTATTTTCCAAAGTACGTATTACTTATGCCGCTCGATTCGGTCACGGGCTTTTTCGCTGTACTCATGATCTGTGTGCTGGCCAGCCTTGTCGCCATCCGTATGGCGCTCAAGGTCGATCCCGCAGAAGCGATTGGGGGTTGACGGAATGAATAAAGGTATTGTTATCGAGGGTATGAGAAAGCGCTATGGCACAGGCGACACAGCTGTCGATGCACTAAAGAAAGTGGATATGCAGGTAGAGCCTGGTGAAGTGGTTGGGCTGATCGGGCCGTCCGGCTCGGGCAAGAGTACGCTGCTTAAATCCCTGGGCGCGGTGATCGACCCCAGCGCCGGGCGCATGATGCTGGGTGGTGAAGTGATTTACGACGAGGGTTGGAAAGCGCCTGATTTGCGTGCCCTGCGCCGCGACAAAATCGGTTTCGTATTTCAGGCACCCTACCTGATCCCTTTTCTGGATGTCACCGATAACGTGGCATTGTTACCGATGCTGGCGGGTTTGCCAAACGGCGAGGCGCGCCAGCGTGCACTCGATCTGTTAACGGCCCTTGATGTCCAGCATCGAGCCCGGGCGATGCCTTCGCAGCTCTCTGGCGGCGAACAACAGCGTGTGGCCATCGCGCGCGGCCTGGTCAATCGCCCGCCGGTGATCCTGGCCGATGAGCCCACCGCACCGCTGGATTCTGAACGTGCAATGTCAGTCATTCGCATTCTCAATGACATGGCAAAGAAGTACGAAACGGCCATCATCGTCGTCACCCACGACGAAAAAATCATTCCAACCTTCAAGCGTATCTATCACATCCGTGATGGTGTGACGCATGAGGAAGTGGGTGAGAGACGAGGTTTTGATTAAGGCCAAAGTTCAACTTGTGGAGCACTTCTATGGGCAGCACTGAGACAACCCACAGCCTCGACGTTGAACGCTCGAGATCAGCCCAAACCTTTACAATGCTGATGATTGCCGGGTTCCTGACCGGTTGCACCGTGGGTCCCGATTTCACACGACCGGCGGTGCCTGAGGTAGCAAACTACACTGCAGCCCCCTTACCCGAGCACACTGCATCAACATCGATCGCACTAGGAGGCTGTCCGAGAATAGGTAAATATGCAATTTGTCAATAATTAACTCCTTACAAATCAATGAGTTAGAAATTGCATTTCGTAAAAAGCCGAGTTCTCGGACAGCCTCCTAGGTGAGGCGCAGCATTTTCAATCGGGTTGGAGCGTGGATACTCAATGGTGGCGTGAACTGGGCTCGCCCAGGCTGAATACACTGATCAGCGAGGCCTTGCAGGCGAACCCGGCGCTGGCGGCGGCGCAGGCAACCTTGCGGCAGGTACAGGAGATCTACGCCGCGCGGGCCGGATCGACGTTATACCCGCAGATTGATGCCGACATCAATACTCAGCGTCAACGTACGAATCCCAGTGCTATGGGGCAGGTTGGTGACCCAAAAGAGTTCAGTTCATACAGCCCCGGCATCGCTGTTCATTATCAATTCGATTTGGCTGGCGGCAACCGCCGTGCCCTGGAAGCCCTGGCTGCGCATGCAGAGTACCGGCGCTATGAGTTAGAGGCCGCTCGCCTGAAGTTAGCCGGCAGCATTGCAACCACGGCCATAAGCCAGGCCAGACTTGCTGAGCATATTGAGGTCATGATGACCATACTCCAGCTACAGGATCTGATGGGGTTCTGCACGGGTTGCCCTGTGAAGGTGTAATCTCTTGCCATCTTCGCACAGCAGGCTTACTGTGACGCGCTGTTGGTCTTCCATCTTTTGACGGATTGCTTGCCAACTGTCGTGGATCTCTTGTGCTTTCAATTGGGCGCGAAATCGCGGTCTCCCCCACTTTTGTTCGATGGTTGTTAATATCTCTACCATGGCGTATTGCAACGCCGTTGTTCATTTCAAAGGTGGGAGGAGGCCATCTCATCAACCTTATAGGATGATTGTCGCGCATTTTACTCATCTTCCATTGATGCAAGCGGGGATATGCTGGTATACTCCAGCGTCTCAGTCGGGTGGACTCCTTACGTGATTTGATAGTAGCGCCCTGATCGGGGCGGGTTTTGGTGCTGTAATATCCTTGGCAATGCTAAGCAGATGAAGCTGGCGAACAGCCCCCGCTACCAAATAAAAGAAAAAACCCCGGTGCCGGGGTTTTTTTTCGGGTTTGGTTTGGCCTGGTAGTTATTGGATTATTTGAAGTGGGCCTTTGGCCCATTTTTTATTTGTGCCCCGTGTAGGATGGTTATTGATGCGAAGTGCTCCAGACAATTTGACTCAAACAATACGCCAGGCCGTGGAGTCCATGGGTTACGAACTGGTGGGCATTGAGTTATTGAGTCGACAAAAACAGGGTGTGTTACTCCGTATTTACATTGATTCTGGCAAGGGTATAACGCTTGATGACTGCACCGCCGTCAGTCACCAAATCAGTGGCTTGCTTGATGTAGAAAACCCTATTGAAGGGAATTATGATCTGGAGGTCTCTTCGCCGGGCATGGACAGGCCACTGTTTGACAGAGATCATTTTGACCGTTTCAGAGGAAAAAAAGCACGCATCAAGATGCGCATCAAGCTGAATGGCCGCCGCAGGCATGAGGGGATACTGATGGGTGTCGAGGGTGATGATGTGATTCTTGATGTAGAGGGTAAAAAGATTGATGTACCGTTGGATCAGATTGAGTCTGCACGGCTCATACCAGAGTTCTGATTAGGAATTGGAATAGATGAACAAAGAGATATTGATGGTTGTTGATGCGGTTTCTAATGAGAAATCCATTGGCAAAGAGCTTATATTCGAGGCGATAGAGATTGCGTTGGCCACGGCTACGCGCAAGAAAACCCCGGGTGATATTGACGTCAGAGTAGCAATTGATCGTGCAGACGGCTCCTACGAAACCTTTCGGCGCTGGCTGGTTATAGATGAGTTTGATGAAGAGCATGATAACCCTGATGCCCAGATCACATTGGAAGATGCGCGCCAGGATCACCCCGATATCCAGGTTGGTGACTATATAGAAGAGCCTTTTGAATCAATCACCTTTGGCCGGATTGCAGCTCAAACCGCGAAACAGGTTATCGTCCAGAAGGTGCGTGAAGCGGAGAGGGCAAAGGTTGTAGAGGCCTATCAAGAGCGTAAAGGCGATCTGGTAACAGGCGTGGTCAAACGGGTTGAGCGCGGCCAGATCCTGCTGGATCTGGGGGGCAACGCTGAAGCGTTGATTCCAAGAGAGGAGATGATCTCCCGTGAGTCGGTACGGACCGGTGATCGTATCAGAGGTTACCTGTATGACATCCGGGCAGAACAGCGCGGCCCGCAACTCTATGTCAGCCGCACCTGCCCAGAGCTGTTGATAGAGCTTTTTAAACTCGAAGTGCCTGAGGTCGGTGAAGGGCTTATTGACATCATTGGCGCAGCGCGTGATACCGGGCTACGGGCAAAGATTGCCGTACGAGCCATAGACCAGCGCATCGACCCGGTAGGTGCCTGTGTGGGTATGCGGGGATCTCGCGTCCAGGCCGTCTCAAATGAGCTGGGCGGTGAGCGTGTAGATATTATTTTATGGAATGAGAACCCTGCCCAGTTTGTAATCAACGCCATGTCACCCGCAGAGGTCGTCTCCATCGTTGTTGATGAGGATGCGCACAGCATGGATGTTGCCGTGAACGAGGATCAGCTCTCCCAGGCTATCGGAAGAGGCGGGCAGAATGTGCGGCTGGCAAGTGAACTGACGGGCTGGAACCTGAACGTCATGACCGTAGAGCAGGCCGCTGAAAAGAGTGAAGATGAGGCGCGCTCCCTGATTGAAAACTTCATGGAACAGCTGGATGTGGATGAAGAGGTTGCGGTCATTCTTGTGCAGGAGGGCTTCTCATCCATTGACGAGGTGGCCTATGTGCCGCTGAGCGAAATGCTTGAAATTGAAGAGTTCGACCAGGCCATCGTTGAAGAGCTGCGAGGGCGAGCCAAAGAGGTGCTGCTAACCCAGGCAATTGCAAAGGAAGAGACTCTTTCCGAGGCAGAGCCTGAAGCCGACCTGCTTGAGATGAAGGGCATGGATAAAAAGTTGGCCTATGTGCTGGCAAGCCGTGGCATCAAAACCATGGATGATCTGGCTGAGCAATCCGTTGACGAACTAATGGAAATTGATGATATGGATGAAGAGCGTGCAGGCGAGTTAATAATGACCGCGCGCGAGCCCTGGTTTGCTGATGAGCAACAGGGATAAAGGGTACTCTGGAGGTTCATCCAAATGAATGAAGTGACAATAAGACAATTTGCTACAGACGTTGGCATTCCTGTTGATCGCCTGCTAAGCCAGCTGAGTGATGCGGGTGTGGACAAAAGTGATCCGGATGCAAGCATTTCAGAAGAAGAGAAGGTCAGCCTGTTGAACTATCTGCGCGATAGTCACGGTAAATCTGGTGAGCTTTCAACAGGCGAGCCAAAAAAGATCACACTGAAAAGAAAAACCGTCAGCCAGCTGCGTCAGCCTGTCACCCAGACAGGAAGGGCAACGGGCAGGGCGGCTGTCAGCCCTCGAGCGCGTGGTGGCAAGACGGTGAATGTTGAGGTGCGCCGCAAACGCACCTATGTGAAGCGGGGCGCGGCTGTTGATGACGAGCAGGGATCTCTGGAGGCTGAAGCAGCAAAGGTAGCGCTTGCGGAGCAGGCGGAAGCAAGGCGCAAAATAGAGCTGGAAGACGAGGCCCGGCGGGCAGCGGAAGATGAACGCCGGAAAAAAGAGGAGGCGCTTCGCCAGGCAGTTGAAGAGGCCAGGCAGGCAGAAGCAGAGGTCAAACGCCTGCAGGAGGAAGAGGCCGAGCGGCGCAGACAGGAGCTGGCTGCGGCCAACGAAGCCGCTGAGCGAGTCAAAAGCACTGAGCCTGCCAAACCGGCGAAGGGCAAGGCGCAGCCAGCGGATAAAGACACTGATAAAACGGCTAAATCCAAATCCAAGGCAAAATCAAAAGAGAAAGAGTCAGGCAAGGAGCAGGGTAAAGGCAAAGGGGGACGCAGGCGCGAAGAGCTGCATGTTGCTGCGGCGAAGCGCGGGCGTCGTAAACAGAAGCCTGCCAAACGGCACTCTGTTGCCTCCCGCCAGCAGCAGGATGCAGAACATGGCTTTGTGAAGCCCACAACCCCGGTGGTTCACACTATTGAGATTCCCGAAAATATCTCGGTAGGCGATCTTGCACAGAAGATGTCCGTCAAGGCCGCTGAAGTGATCAAGGCGCTGATGAAGATGGGGTCCATGGTGACGATTAATCAGCTCCTGGATCGTGATACAGCTACCCTGGTCGTTGAAGAGATGGGCCATAAGGCGATTGCAGCCAAAGAGGAGAGCCTGGAAGACGAGCTGCTCATACAGGCGGAAGAGTCAGGTGAAAAAGAGACGCGTGCACCTGTTGTCACCATTATGGGGCATGTGGATCACGGTAAAACATCACTCCTGGATTACATAAAATCCACCCATGTTGCAGAGGGTGAGGCCGGTGGCATTACGCAGCACATCGGTGCCTACCATGTTAATACCGATAAAGGGATGATCACCTTTCTCGATACGCCGGGGCATGCCGCATTCAGTGCAATGCGTGCGCGTGGAGCAAAGGTCACCGATATTATCGTACTGGTCGTTGCCGCGGACGATGGCGTGATGCCGCAGACCAAAGAGGCCATTCAGCACGCAAAGGCGGCAGAGGTGCCACTGCTGATCGCCGTCAACAAGATGGATAAGCCGGAGGCCAACCCCGACCGGGTCATGCAGGAGCTCTCCCAGGAAGATGTCATCCCTGAAGACTGGGGAGGCGACACCATGTTTGTCAACGTCTCCGCCAAGACCGGAGAGGGCATTGATGACCTGCTTGATGCCATCTCACTGCAATCAGAGGTGTTGGAGCTGGATGCAGTGGTTGAAGGGCCGGCTCGTGGCGTGATTGTTGAATCCCGGCTTGATCGGGGCCGTGGCCCGGTGGCAACGGTGCTGGTGCAATCTGGAACACTCAAGCGTGGCGATATTCTGGTCAGTGGCCAGGAGTCCGGCCGGGTGCGCGCCATGTTCGACGAGAGCGGCAAGCCGGTTGAATCGGCAGGGCCATCCTTTCCCGTTGAGGTGCTTGGGCTCTCCGGCGTACCCAATGCGGGCGACGACACCATGGCGGTAGCCGATGAGCGACAGGCGCGTGAAGTGACAGCGCTGCGCCAGGAGAAGATGCGCGATAGCCGCCTGACGGCCCAGAAGGCGGCGAAACTTGACGAACTCTTCTCCCAGATGGGGCAGGGCGAGGTCAACTACGTCAACCTCATTGTCAAGGCAGATGTGCAGGGCAGCGTCGAAGCGCTCAGGGATTCACTGACCAAGATTGGCACTGACGATGTCAAGGTCAAAGTGGTTGCCTCCGGTGTGGGTGGCATCAACGAGTCCGATGCCAACCTGGCCGTCACCTCAAATGCCATCATCATCGGCTTTAATGTACGTGCAGATGCCTCGGCGCGCAGCGTCATCGAAGAGAAAGAGCTGGATCTTCGCTACTACAGCATCATCTACGAGGTGATTGATGATGTGAAGAGCGCCATCCTTGGCATGCTCTCCCCCGAAATCCGCGAAGAGATCGTGGGTCTGGCCGAGGTGCGAGATGTCTTCCGCTCTTCAAAACTGGGTTCCATCGCAGGCTGCATGGTGGTTGAGGGTGTTGTAAAGCGCAACAACCCAATCCGCGTGCTGCGGGATAATGTGGTGATCTACGAAGGTGCACTTGAGTCACTGCGCCGCTTCAAAGAGGATGCGCAGGAGGTCAAGAGCGGCATGGAGTGCGGCATCGGCGTGAAAAACTACAATGATGTAAGGCCGGGCGACCAGATCGAGGTTTTTGAGCATACCGAAGTCGCAAGAGAACTGTAAACATGGCTCGAGAATTCAGCAGAACAGAGCGCGTTGGGTCGCAGATGCAGCGTGAACTGTCGGTTCTGGTGCGTGATGACCTTAAAGATCCACGCCTGGGAATGGTGACGATTCAGGAGGTGCGCGTGGTGCGTGATTTTTCACACGCCAAGGTCTTTTTCACCACCATGGGCAGTGAGAGTGACCATCTGACTACCACGCAAATCATGAATAAAAGCGCCTCATTCCTGCGCCGTGAACTTGGGCGCCGAATGAAGCTGAGAACCATCCCGCAGCTAAAGTTCGTCTATGACGACTCCATTGAACATGGCGCCCACCTCTCGATGGTGATTGAAGAGGCGGTAGAGGCAGATCAGGCAAAACACCAGGAAGAGTAATGGGTCGCCGACAACAAAAATCACGGGGACGGAATGTTCAGGGCATCCTGTTGCTGGACAAGCCCCTGGGCGCATCCTCGAATGCTGCGTTACAGCAGGTGAAAAACATCTTTCGTGCGCGCAAGGCGGGCCATACGGGCAGCCTCGATCCGCTGGCAAGCGGCCTCCTGCCCATCTGCTTTGGTGCGGCCACCAAGATCTCAGCCTTCCTGCTGGATGCCAACAAACGCTACCAGGTAAAGGTAAGGCTGGGCATCACCACGACAACGGCTGATGCCGAAGGTGAAATCCTGGAGAGCCGCCCCAGTGATGGCGTCACCGAGCAGGATATCAATGCAGTATTAAAGGCATTCTCCGGAGAGATTCAACAGCTGCCACCGATGTACTCAGCACTGAAGCACAAGGGCGAGCGACTCTACAAACTGGCGCGCAAAGGCATAGAGGTAGAGCGCGAACTGCGCACGGTGACCATCCATGAAATCGCCCTGCTGTCCGCTGACCTGCCAGAGTTTGAGCTGGATGTGAAATGCTCAAAAGGCACCTATATTCGAACCCTGGCAGAGGATATTGGCGAACAGCTGGGCTGTGGTGCGCATGTCTGCGCATTACGGCGTACCGAAGTGGGGCCATTTGGCATAACCGGCATGGTCGATATGGCCGTTATCGAATCAACCGCAGAGCAGGGGATGGATGCGCTGGATCAACTGCTGCTGCCCACGGAGAGCGCCATAGCGGACTGGCCGGAGATCCAGCTGACAGCCGATGCCGCCTTCTACCTGCAGCAGGGGCAGGCCGTATTGGTGCCGCAAGCGCCAACAGAGGGCTGGGTGCGGCTCTATGCGGATAAAACCCGATTTATTGGTGTAGGCCAGATACAGGATGATGGTAAAGTCGCACCCAAGCGATTGATGTAACCTTGAATATTGCAAGAGCTTGCACGTGCATGGTGCAAGCTCTTGATAGATGTAAATTTTTACAACGTCTCCCTGAACTCATTGTTGGGGAGGCTCCCGGCCAAAAGGCCATTTTTCAACGTAAACTGGAAGGTAATTTCCCATGACAATGAGCGCAGAAGAGAAGAGTGCAATCATAAAAGAGTATCAGCGTGGCGAAGGCGACACAGGCTCGCCAGAGGTTCAGGCCGCGCTGCTGACAAATCGTATCAACCAGCTCTCCGGGCATTTTGCTGATCACAAGCACGACCACCACTCCCGCCGCGGTCTGGTACGCATGGTTAATTCACGGCGCAAGCTGCTGGATTACCTCAAAGAGAAAGATCTTGAGCGTTATCGCACACTGATTTCCCGTCTTGGCTTACGCCGTTAATCGACTATTTTACTGAGGATCATATAGTGACCCAGATTAAAAAAGAGTTTCAGTTCGGTGCCCACAAGGTCACCATGGAGACGGGTGAGATTGCCCGTCAAGCAGATGGTGCTGTCCTCGTAGACATTGATGGCACTACTGTTCTGGTGACAGCAGTAGGCAAGAAAGAGGCGCAACCCGGCCGTGATTTTTTCCCTCTGACCATCAATTATCAAGAGCGGGTCTATGCTGCCGGGCGCATCCCCGGAGGTTTTTTCCGCCGTGAAGGGCGCCCGACAGAGAAAGATACGCTCACCAGCCGTCTTATTGATCGCCCCTTGCGCCCGCTGTTTCCGAAAGGCTTCCTCAACGAGGTGCAGGTGGTCGCCACGGTTATCTCCCTGAATAAAGAGATTGACCCGGATATCCCGGCATTGATTGGCGCATCTGCCGCGCTGGCTATCTCCGGAATGCCATTCAATGGCCCCATCGGCGCAGCCCGTGTGGGTTACAAAGAGGGCCAATACCTGCTTAACCCCAGCAGATCCGAGCTGGCTGATTCAGCTCTTGATCTGGTTGTTGCAGGCACTGAAAACGCAGTGCTGATGGTTGAGTCAGAGGCTGACCAGCTCTCTGAAGAGGTGATGCTGGGTGCTGTGCTGTTTGGACACGAGCAGATGCAGGTGGCCATTCAGGCCATCAATGAGCTGGCCGCAGAGGCCGGCAATCCCGCCTGGGACTGGGCTGCGCCTGAGAAGGACACCTCTATTGCTGAAAAGGTAGCCGCGATCTCTGCCGCAGATATAACAGCGGCCTATACCATTGCAGACAAGATGGCTCGTCAGGATCGTATGAGCGAGATTCGTGCCGCTGTCGTCGAGAAACTCTGTGGTGATGGCGAGGATGCACTGCCGGAGTCAGAGGTGCGTGATGCTGTTTCTGCACTGGAGAAGAGCACGGTACGTTCCAGAATCCTGGCAGGCGAGCCGCGTATCGACGGGCGTGATACCCGCACTGTGCGCCCTATTCAAGTGCGTACGACCATACTGGATCGTACCCATGGTTCCGCGCTCTTTACCCGTGGAGAGACCCAGGCAATCGTGGTTGCCACACTGGGCACCGAGCGCGACTCCCAGATCATTGATGCACTGGAAGGTGAGTACCGCGAGCGTTTCATGCTGCACTACAACTTCCCCCCCTACTGTGTGGGCGAGACGGGCTTCATGAGCGGCCCCAAACGGCGCGAGATCGGTCACGGCCGCCTGGCAAAGCGTGGTATCCAGGCGGTTATGCCCGATGCGGAGACATTCCCATACTCAATCCGCGTGGTATCCGAAATCACCGAATCCAACGGCTCCAGCTCAATGGCCAGCGTCTGCGGCACCAGCCTTGCGCTGATGGACGCCGGCGTACCCATTAAAGCGCCTGTTGCCGGTGTTGCGATGGGGCTGATCAAGGATGAGGGCGCCTTTGCGGTGCTGACCGATATCCTGGGTGATGAGGACCACCTGGGTGATATGGACTTCAAGGTAGCCGGCACCAATGATGGCATCACAGCGTTGCAGATGGATATCAAAATCCAGGGCATCACCCGTGAAATCATGGGGGCGGCGCTGGATCAGGCCAGAGAGGGTCGCCTGCACATCCTGGGTGAGATGAGCAAGAACCTTGGCACTCACCGTGAAGAGATGTCCGAGTATGCCCCGCGCATCCTCTCCATCAAGATCAACCCGGACAAAATCCGTGATGTTATCGGCAAGGGCGGTGTAACCATTCGCAGCATTACCGAAGAGACGGGAGCGACCATCGATGTCAGTGACGATGGCATGGTCAAGGTATTCTCTGTCGACCGGGCGGCCGGTGAAGAGGCCAAAAAACGCATCGAGCTGATCACCGCTGATGTTGAGGTCGGCGCCATCTACGACGGCAAGGTTGCCCGCCTGATGGACTTTGGCGCCTTTGTCACCATTCTGCCGGGCAAAGATGGCCTGGTGCATATCTCACAAATCTGCGAAGAGCGGGTCGAGAAGGTGAGTGACAAACTCTCTGAAGGTGACAAGGTCAAGGTCAAGGTTCTGGAAGTTGATAAACAGGGCCGGATTCGCCTTAGCATGAAGGGCGTTGAGCAGGGTTAGCCGACCTGTCATGTTTGTGCTGAAAGAAGGAGTCTTTGGCTCCCGCTGACCGCTATGGAGAGCGCAGCGGGGGCCTAAGGCAACGCTGTTTGTTTTCTTTTGGAATCAGGAGCGCCAGTGAGGAATGCAGAAAAAACAAACAGCTTTAGTCGCGTTTGCGAGCCGATTTTGCACAGGGATGTGTAAAATCTATCACGAGTTAGAGGCCAGCAAATATTTATGGAAGTATCAGAATTCATTAGTCAATTAAAGCAAGATCTGTCTGATCTAAAGAATCAAGGCAGTGATAATGTCAATATTGACTCACTTTCAGAATATCTGTCAGAACAGGAAGAAATAGCAAATCTGTCTAGTCTTGAACATGAACATGCGCATGCAAGATCTTTAGAGCACTATAAAGCAAAAAATGAATATGAATTAAAAAAATGGGAAATAGATAACCAGCATAGTATTGAAATGTTTAAGTCCGTAATACTCTCTGGGCAAACAGCTCTCAAAAGTAGCTTGCTAGTAAATGGTGGAGCAGCAGTAGCAATATTAGGTTTTTTTAGTAAGGCATGGAGCAATAATGTTCCTGATGTTGTTTTAAAGGCTTTGCCTAGCTCATTATTATTTTATGTCATGGCGATTTTGTGTGCAGCTATAGCAACAGGGTTCACTTATGTTTCGCAAGGGTATTTTCAGCATGACAAAGATACGCTTGGTAAAGCAATGCGTATTATGGCAATTGTATTAATCATTTGTTCATATGTTGGGTTTGGAATGGGGTCATTTCAAGCATATGCAGCTTTTTCAAATGGCCTCTAACAAAACAACCTGACATTTTGTTCGCTAGCGCTCTCAAAATGACAGGTTATTTGTAACGGTAGCGACACAGTCACTCTCTGCAAGTCAGTTGTGCAAAAGCCATGCAGAGGAGTTGGTCGAGGTAGCTGAATGACTTGACCTTGTGATTTCCGTCGTAGTGTCTCACGCAACGGCGAAAAGCCTTCATTGGAAGGTATTCCATTGCCTGAGCGAAGGCAAGTGTAAATATTCAGCCACCTCATCCCGTCTGCCCCGACTGTTCTAAAAAAGCGCGGAACGCATAAACGCTGATCCTGTATTGGGTTTTTGAAAGGGAAATCGGCGATACGAACAGGGATTATCTGCATGTGAAGTAAAGTTTTACGGGCAGACACTTTTGAGTTCGAGGCTACTGCGTAAGTACGGTAGGCTTATGATGAGGTGATGATTCGCCCCTTCCGGGGGCTTTCATCATACTACCCGTTCTATGGATGGTTATGATCGAACGGGAATTACTGTCAGCTGTTTGCAGGGCAGGGCGCTCATGGGGGCAACTGATGATTTGGGACTGCAACGGTATGATTTCAGCAGAGAACGGGCAATAGAACAATGGAGATAAATAGATGCTAGTGACAAATATAGAGATCATTCCAGGTAAACGGATAACCAAGCATCTTGGGCTGGTGCAGGGCAGTTCGGTAAGGGCCAAGCACCTTGGGCGGGATATTATGGCGGGTCTGAAAAATATCTTTGGTGGTGAGCTGAAGGGCTACACCGAGTTGCTGCAGGAGTCACGCGAAGAGGCGATGGAGCGCATGATTCAACAGGCCGAGGCGGTCGGCGCCAATGCGGTGCTCAATGTGCGCTTCTCGACCTCCAGCGTCGCAGCAGGCGCGGCAGAGCTGTTTGCCTACGGCACAGCTGTTGTGCTGGAGTAACGGCCATGGTTGATCTGATCATCTTTCTGCTGCTGTTGGCATTGGGCTATGGCTTTGGCCGGCATGCTGAGTTGCGGCACTACCGGTCCATTATCCAGCGTGAAAAAGGGCTGCGGGATATTCCGGCTGTTGCGACAAAATTCCCACCGCTGACCAAAGCAGTTGATGTTGAGCTGGTCAGTGGCAGCGTTGTGATATCGGTTGACTATTTCAAGCGGTTTGTTGCCGGGCTGCGCAATCTGATCGGTGGGCGTGTGACGGCCTATGAGTCGCTGCTGGATCGGGCGCGCCGTGAGGCCATCCTGCGGATGAAGGAGGCAATGGCATTAACTTAAAAAACACTGCCATTCGGTTAATAAAAAACAAAAAACCACTGACAATCAATATCCAAAAAACATCTGGATCTCAGGCTTTTGCTTTGCATCCCCGCCATTTGCTTTCCGGTGCCATTGATTTTCTTTCATATGATCGGCCCGGCCGAATCTTCTGGCGGTGCCTTGAGACGGAATTAATTATTTCATCCATCACTGTGCTAATACAGCGTGCAGGCACAAACATTATTTCCTCTAAATGCCTCGATATGGTCGCCAATGTGTTTTTAAAGTTGACCTGTATTTTTGGTGACGATTTCTTTTCTCTATCAAGTGGACTGAACAATCTAGCCAAAATGTTTTCTGATTCATTGGCACATAACCGACTCATGGTGATTAATACGAAGTGAGCGAATACTTCTTGCTTTACTGTGCGTTCCCCTCGTCCATGAAAATCATCTACGACAATCATGTTCTTACTTACCTTGTACAGCTCTTCAATACCCCATCGTGCATGATAAACGGATTTAAAGTCATCCCGTGTGTACTGTTGTTCCATCAGTGTCGTGCCAATGCAGTAGGTTTCACCCGCAATGATATATTTCACCAACCGGATCTTTAAAGGGGTGAATATTATGGAAGGATATTGTTTTTTGATTTCACGTTGCGTTTCTTTTGAGGGTGATAACTGAATGATCTGATCGACTAATGGGCTGTTGCGAAAATCATTTATGGCCGTATAGGTGCTCTTTTGTAATCGAAAAATCGGATGTATGCCCGATTGGATGTGGTAATACAGCATTGCATAAGAAAAATAGCCGCGATCATAAACAACAACATCATTCTCACTGAGTGTTGCCAGATGTGCTAGTGCACACTGACGCTCATTGCCATGATTTACCAAATCAAAATCATAGGGGATTTTGGATTTCAGTTGATATAAGCAGCTGAGTAGTCCTTGTGGATAGTGGGCACTCTCTGATGGCGTTTTATAACCCCAATCAATTAATGGTCGTGGCAGATTGAGCTTGGCACCATCAACGGCAAACAGTCGATGGTTGAACCAGCGATATTGTGTGTCGTCTTCATGTTGGTAGACAACTATTATCCTCTCGTTCAATACTTTAAAGATATTCTCATCAAGCTTCTTTCTGGCTTCGGTAAATGCAGCGGCAGAAACTGGCTTCTTCTGTGGTAGAGGGAACTTCATACGGTGACAGTTGGCCCAGAAGTCCTCAAGTGTTGTGCCGTAGCCTTGGCTGTTTTTTGAAAATACCAGGCGAAAGATCAAAAACACTAACAGCAGGGAATCGATGGTTCGTTTGCGCTGCATCCATTTCTGGTCAAAGGTCTGTGCAACATCGGATAGGATGTGAACGACCTTGCCCCATAGTAGTATGAATTTCTCATCGGTATTGGTGGGCTGGTCAGTTGCTTTTTGATTTTTCAGAACGGCTTTAAAGTTGGCTTGTAGTGGCAACATAAAAATGGATTTAATGCTGCTTGCTTGATCTTCATTATCTTCATTGCTTTCATTCTTTCCCTTCCAGGCTTTGCCGCTGGTTTTGCCAATCTGCTGCCAATTGCTGGCTTGATAGCATGCCCCAGAATAACGGCTGTCATCCACAAACGTCTCAATCAATACTGGGCGATAGGCATGAATGGCCTGCCAGTCATCTTGAATATGTCGGGTTACCGTCGACAATGCTTTGCTAGCAAGATTGGGGACATTGACCCATGGAAAAATTAAAAAGCGCGAATTATTAATGACTAGGTTTGAACGTTGTTCACGGTCTTGCTTATTCCAACCAATCCATTGATCTCGGTCAGCCAGGTGCCAGACAGCACCTGAAAATAGCAGGCATCCCACTGTTGTCAATTTTTCTGCTGTTTCTGCGGTAATGAAGTATTTTAAGGCACAAGCAATGGGATGTTTGTATTTCAGGTAATGATAGCGATCAACATATTCATTCCACAACGTAATATCGGCTTTTGTGGTGACCAGTTGGCACTTGATCGTACCCAGTTCATCTAGCGTGCAGTCCACGGGTGCAGGCATATCGGTTTTCTTGGACCAGGTGATTTTTTTAGTTTCCCTCGTTTTTTGTGGACGCTTTTCTGGTAGTTGGATAAGCCCAAGCGTATCGAGTTTCTCCAGTGCCTTGATACACGAATTGGTTTTATTTCTGCCTGTAGCGGTCGTCCAGCCCAGATGCTCACAGATGGTTTGCACTAGCTCTGTCATACTCAGGTTGGGAAATGAGCTGACGGTTTTTTGGATGACAATAATCTCTTTTTTAGAAAAATACCGCCCTGAAAGGGTCAACGGTTTTGAAACTTTTTTGCTCATTTTGAGCCATACCTGTCAAGCTGAAGATAACCACTGGTATGTTCTCATAATGACGAAATATAGTCAAATCATAAAAGCATCTGAAGATCGGGAGGCTTAAAGTGCATATGTTTCAATGCGTTGCGCAGTAATTAGCTAAATTTGTGGCGATTTTGTTTTTAAGTTAATGCCATTGAAATGAAGGAGGAGGCCCGGGGCCTTGATGGGCATATCATATTCAACGTCAAACTTGAGACCTCAAGCATCTATAAAGGCCGGAAGAATAGTGTCGGTGCAGTTGAGGTTATGGCTTATGGAACCGTATTGATTAACCCGGATAGCCCCGTAACGGTTTATGAAATACAGCAACCCTGAGATTCCGGAAGGGATAAACACCAGCACTCAGCACCCACTGAAGGAGTTCTGCCTGCTGGTGGGTGGTGTGCTGGGGGTTGTGCTGGCTGTTATCGTGGTGTTGACCCTGCTGGCAGACCGCCTGGCCGTCTATATCCCCTTTGAGCTGGAGGCGCAGCTGGCAACCCGTGTAACGGATGAGTTCCCTGTTGATGAGGTTGAGCCTCTGCCCATTGAGCGCTATCTGAATGGCCTGGCGGAGAGAATAGCGGCTGAACAGGCGCTGCCCCCCGAGATGCAGATCACCGTACACTATGTGGACGACGACCTGGTCAATGCCTTTGCCACCCTGGGTGGGCATCTCTTCATGTTCCGTGGGCTGCTTGAAAAGCTGCCACATGAGAATGCAGTGGCTATGGTGCTGGCGCATGAGATTGCACATATCAAACATCGCCACCCGATCCGCAGCATGGGGCGGGGCATTATCTTTGGGCTGGCGATCAGCATGATCAGCAGCACATTGGGCAATGCCATGACTGATCGGGTTCTGGCCAACACGGGGGGGCTCACGGTTCTGAAATTCAGCCGTGATCAGGAGCGGGAGGCAGATCAGACGGCGTTGCATGCACTCTACCGACTCTATGGCCATGTTGATGGGGCTGACCGGCTGTTTAAGGTTTTAGAACAGGCGCATGAGGGCGAGTCACTACAGACACCGGAGTTTTTCAGTACGCACCCCCTGTCAGAGCGCCGTATTGACAACATCCATGCCTTTCAGGCAGAGCATCCAGCCAGAGCAGATGCAGCCATTGTGGCACTTCCCGGCCTCTTTTCAACGTGGCTGATCCCTGCTGGTGATAAAGCAGAATAAAAGAGCAATGCAGAATCCCTTTGTGAAAAGGGTGTGTTCGGGGCTATAATCCTCGCCGTTTTATGGTGACCCGTACTGGTCCCCTCGCAACAGAAAGCCGTGAACCCGGTCAGGCCCGGAAGGGAGCAGCCGCAGCGGTGGACTCGTGTGCCGGGGTGTGGCTGGTGCGGGTTGCCACCATTCTCCGTGAATCGTTGCGCACATTGCGGTAGACTCTTCGTTTTTCGGTCTTCTGAAACTTTATCCTATGTCCTACCAGGTTCTGGCTCGCAAGTGGCGTCCCCACACGTTTGGCGAAATGGTTGGCCAGGAGCATGTAGTGCGTGCGCTGAGCAATGCCCTGGATCATGACCGGCTGCACCACGCCTACCTCTTTTGCGGCACCCGTGGAGTGGGCAAGACCACGCTGGCGCGCATCTTTGCCAAATCACTGAACTGCGAGCAGGGTGTCAGCTCCACCCCCTGTGGCGAATGCAGCGCCTGTCGCGAGATTGATGAGGGGCGCTTTATCGATCTGCTGGAGGTGGATGCCGCCTCCCGAACCAAGGTCGATCAGACACGGGAGCTGCTGGACAACGTCCCCTATGCGCCGGTGCGCGGCCGCTACAAGGTCTACCTCATTGATGAGGTGCACATGTTTTCCGACAGCAGCTTCAATGCCCTGCTCAAAACCCTGGAAGAGCCGCCGCCCCATGTAAAATTTCTGCTGGCAACCACCGATCCACAGAAGATGCCGGTCACAGTGCTCTCACGCTGCCTTCAGTTCAATCTAAAGCGGCTGCAACCGGAGCAGATCAGCGACCAGCTACAGAAAATTCTGGATCAGGAGGGGATAAAATATGAACATGCCGCCCTTGTCCAGATCAGCCACTCAGCGGATGGCAGCATGCGCGATGCCCTGAGCCTGATGGATCAGGCCATTGCCTTTGGCGCCGGCCAGGTCGCTGAAGCGGATGTGCGCAGCATGCTGGGCACCCTCTCCAGGGATCAGATCCACAACCTGCTGGAGGCGCTGGCAGATCGGGATGCAGAGCAGGTCATGACGCAGGCGGCCAGCCTGGCAGAGCAGGCTCCGGATTTTGCCGCTGCGCTACAGGAGCTGCTCTCCCTGCTGCACCGCATCGCCCTGGTGCAGATGGTGCCTGCTGCACTGGATGACAATGCGGGAGACCGCACACAGCTTGAGTCACTGGCAGCGCGCCTGACACCGGAGGATGTGCAGCTCTACTATCAGATTGGTTTAATGGGGCAGCGGGATCTCCCTCTGGCTCCAGACCCGGGTAGCGGCTTTGAGATGGTTCTGCTCAGGATGCTGGCATTCCGGCCTGACAACGGGAGAGTCCAGGACCCACCGGCGCCAGCCACACAGGCGCAGCCATCAGCCCGTGCGAAATCGGCGCCAAAACCGGCGGCACCCGCCCAAAGCAGACCGGCAGACCAGCCGGTAGCGCCTGCTGATCGACAGGCCTTCAGTAACTGGCATCAGGTTATTGAGCAGCTGGAGCTGGGGGGCATAGCGCAGCAGCTGGCAAACAACTGCACCTACCAGAGCTGGGATGATGGCATACTGAGGCTGCTCCTTGACCCTGCCCATCAGGGGATGTGTACAACCCGCTCAAAGCAGAACCTCCAGCAGGCGCTGGAGAGCTACTGCGGCAGCAAGCTGAAACTGGAGATCTGCGCCGAACGGCCTCAGGATGAGACGCCCGCGCAGCGGCAGGGGCGTGTCCAGGCAGATCGGCAGCGCCAGGCCGAGCAGAGCATGGCGGATGATCCTGTGGTGCGCAGCATACAAGAGACATTTTCAGGCAAACTGGTTCCAGGCTCTGTGCAGCCGCTCCGGTAGTTTTCACAAATCATTGATTTAACAAAGGTGCTCAATAATGAAAGGTGGTATTGGCAATTTGATGCGTCAGGCCCAAAAGATGCAGGAGGAGATGCAGAAGGCTCAGGAACAGCTGGCACGGGAGGAGGTGACAGGTGAGTCGGGAGCCGGGCTGGTCAAGGTGGTGATGAACGGCAAGCATGAGGTACGCCGCGTCAACATCGATGAGAGCCTGATGGGCGATGACAAAGAGATGCTGGAAGATCTGGTGGCTGCGGCGATGAATGATGCGGCGCACAAGGTTGCAGCCAAGACCCAGGACAGCATGGCAGGGATGACGGCGGGGCTGAACCTGCCTCCCGGCTTCAAGATGCCATTCTAGCGAGTGTCTCAACAGCCCCTGCTTTTCCGGCTGATTGATGCGCTCTGCTGCCTGCCTGGCGTCGGCCCCAAATCGGCCCAGCGCATGGCCTTTCACCTGCTGGAGCGTGACCGCTCGGGTGCCCGGCATCTGGCAGAGATGCTGGTTGCAGCGGCAGATAATATCGGCCACTGCAACCGCTGCCGTACCCTGAGTGAGCATGAGCGATGCCATCTCTGTGCCAACCCCAAACGGGATGAGAGCCAGCTCTGTGTGGTGGAGACGCCAGCAGAGGTGCTGGCCATAGAGCAGGCAATTGACTACCGGGGGCTGTACTTTGTCCTTGGCGGGCGGCTCTCTCCGCTGGACGGGATTGGCCCCAAAGAGATTGGCCTGGATCTGCTGGAGCAGCGACTGGCTGAAGGGGCCGTCAAAGAGATCATCCTCGCCACCAACCCGACGGTGGAAGGGGAGGCGACGGCGCACTATATTGGCGAGATGGCACATCAAAAGGCGATATGCGCCACACGCATCGCCCACGGCGTCCCCCTGGGAGGAGAGCTGGAGTATGTCGATGGCGGCACCCTCTCTCATGCCTTTATGGGGCGGCAGGCGTTGTAACTTCCAACAGGAGAGAGATGATGACAGCATGTATTTTCTGCAAAATGGTCAGTGGTGAAATCCAGCCGGATGTGGTCTACGAAGATGATGATGTGCTGGCCTTTCGGGATCTCAATCCACAGGCCCCCACCCATGTGCTGGTGATTCCCAAAAAGCACTACAGCACCACCAACGAGCTCCAGCCTGAGGATGCCGAGCTGATGGGCAGACTGGTGCTGGGCGCCCAAAAGGTTGCCGAGATCGATGGTCTTAGCGAGCAGGGTTACCGGATGGTGCTAAACTGCAATGAGGGAGCGGGGCAGACCGTCTTCCATATCCACATGCATGTTCTGGGTGGCCGCCGCATGAACTGGCCGCCGGGCTGAGCATCTATTCAACGTCCCTGCGCTGCGTAAGCAGCGATAGCAGGATGCTTTCTATTGGTATCAGATATGGTTCTGGCTACTGGCGATGGTCTCATCTCTATCCCTCAGTAACTATCTGGCTCCAGGAGCCACACCGGGCTTTGCGCAAAAATCCGGGCACGAGAAGCCAGAGGATGGCCGCCGCCTGCCAGCTGACAAGGTACCGCAGATCCTGGATCTGGAGGCCTCCCGGCTGATGGAGCAGCGTCTGGCTCGCCGGGCAGCACGGGGCCTTGCGCAAGAGAGCTATACCGCGCACTCCCAGCGCGCTGTCACCGCCTATGAACGTCTGGCGGCCAACGAAGAGCGTGATCGTATCAGTGAGATGTTGGGGATTGACCTCTTTGCTTGATTGCAAAGCTGCCTAACAGAGATGCGCGCTGGCTCTGGCCGCAATCCAGATGACCAATCCCGGATAATCCTAGAAAAATAGAGATCCATGCATACCCAACTGCGAGAAAAAATAGAGGATGGTTTTGGGCATTTTGCACACCTGATCTACCGTAACCATTGGAAGGTGCTGCTCCTGGTACTGCTGTTTGTTGCAGGGCTGGCGACACAGCTGCCGAAACTGATGATGGACACCTCAACCGAGGGTTTCCTGCATACAGATGATCCGGCGTTAACGGCCTATGCCGGCTTTCGTGATCAGTTCGGGCGTGACGAGGTGCTGGCCATTGCGGTGACGGCGCCGGATCTGTTTGACCTCCAGTTTCTGAACAAACTCAAGCAGCTGCATGAAGAGCTGCGTGACAATGTGCCCTATCTGGATGATATCACCAGCCTGATCAATGCCCGCAACACACGCGGAGAGGGTTCGACACTGATTGTCGAGGATCTGCTGGAGGAGTGGCCGGAGGATGCCGCCGCCCTGGCCGCAGTAAAAAAACGTGCCATGGGCAACGCCTTCTACCGCAACCTGCTGCTGTCAGAAGATGCCACGACCACAGTTATTGTCATCAAAACAGAGGCCTACAGCAGCCTGGGAGCAGAGGGGGATGCACTGGATGGGTTTGATGATGCATTCGAAGATGATGCCACTTCAATAGAGCGCCAGTTCATAACGGATGATGAGAACAGTGAGCTGGTAATCGCAGCACATCGGATTGCTGAACGCTACAACGGGCCGGATTTTCAGGTTCGCATTGGTGGCGGCCCAGAGGTGATGTACAAGCTGAAACAGGTCATGCAAACCAATATGGAGCGTTTTATCAGGCTTGCATTTGGGGCCATCGCCATTGCACTGTTTATCATGTTCCGCCGCATAACCGGCGTGGTGCTGCCGCTTTTGGTGGTTCTCTTTTCACTGCTCTCCACACTGAGCGTCATGGCCATTGCAGGCATTGCATTTAAGCTGCCGACTCAGATACTGCCCTCCTTTCTCATGGCAGTAGGCGTGGGTGCATCGGTGCATGTACTGGCTGTATTCTTCAGGCATCTACAGCAGGGCAACAGCAAAGAGGACAGCATTGCCTATGCCATGCGCCACTCCGGCCTGGCGATCGTGATGACCAGCTTTACCACCGCTGCCGGGCTGATCTCCTTTGCGGGCGCGGAGGTTGCGCCGATCTCTGATCTTGGCATATTGGCAAGCAGCGGTGTTTTGCTCTCACTGCTCTTTACCATTTTGCTGCTGCCGGCGCTGCTGTCAATAATTCCATTGAAAGCAAAAAGCGGCCGCAGTGCAGAAAAGCGTCATGCAGCGATGGACAGAATAGTCATTGGCATTGCTGATTTTGCAACCTCGCGCCACAAGCTGGTGCTGGTGCTCAGCAGCATCATTATTTTGATCGGAATTATTGGCGCGACCAAGGTCAGGTTTTCTCATGAGCCTTATAAATGGATGCCAACCTCAATGTCAGTCCGCCAGGCTGGGGATTTTCTCGATCAAAAAATGGGGGGCGCCAGCGTGGTCGAAGTAGTGGTGGATACGGGCAGAGAGAATGGCCTCTACCAACCGCACATACTCAAAGGGCTGGAGCGCCTCAAGCAGGAGATAGAGCAGATCAGGGAGGGGCCGGTCACCATTGGAAAGACACTCTCAGTGGTCGATATTATTCGAGAGACCAACCGGGCCCTGAACGAGAACCAACAGATATTTTATACCGTGCCAGACCAGCGCGATCTGATTGCACAGGAGTTCCTGCTGTTTGAAAACAGCGGTTCTGATGATTTAGAGGATTTTGTCGACAGCCAGTTCAGCAAGGCGCGCTTTACCCTGAAGATGCCATGGACAGACTCTATCCACCTGTATAAATTATCAGATGATCTGCAAAAGCGTTTCCACCAGCAATTGGGCAATGATGTGGTGATTACCGTGACAGGCATGAATGCACTGCTTGGGCGAACCATGGCCGCCACTATTTTCAGCATGACACAGAGTTACATCATTGCTGCGGTTGTCATAACAATCATGATGATCGTGCTGTTGGGCGATCTGCGCATTGGTCTGATCAGCATGATTCCAAATCTTGCGCCGATAATCCTCACTGTTGGTGTAATGGGGTGGCTTGATCTGCCGATGGATCTCTTTACTATCTTGATTGGCTCCATTGCCATAGGTCTGGCGGTGGATGACACCATCCACTTTATGCACAATTTTCGGCGTTATCACCTGGCATCCGGTGATGTGGCCGATGCCGTGCGTCGCACCCTGTTAACCTCAGGGAGAGCCATGCTGGTGACATCCATTGTGCTCTGCCTTGGCTTCTTCATTTACATGTTTTCGATATTGACCAATCTATTCAACTTTGGCCTGCTTACAGGTTTGGCTATCGGCATTGCACTGCTGGCAGATTTTTTTCTGGCGCCGGCACTGATGGCGCAGTTTTACAAATTGGACACAAGGGGTAAAAGATGAAATCCACACTATCACTGTTTGCGATTCTGATGATGGCGCTGCTGCCGTTACAGGCAGCTGATCTGACAGCACGCCAGATCATGGAGCGCGTGGATGATCGTGATGATGGTGATAACGGCATCTCGGATATGGTAATGACGCTGATTGATAAAAAGGGTAATAAACGTGCCCGCAAGATTCGCAGTTATATAAAGGATAAAGGAGAGGACAAGCAGCGCATTATGTTTTTTATGGCCCCGGCAGATGTGAAAGATACAGGCTTCCTTACCTATGATTATGATGACTACAGCAAGGATGACGATCAATGGCTCTATCTGCCTGCCCTGGGTAAATCAAAGCGCATCGCCTCCAGTGACAAGAGTGGCTCTTTTATGGGATCTGACTTCAACTACTCGGATATGACCAGTAGAAACCTGGATGCCTACGACTTTCGCATACTCGATGAAAAAGAGGTGCGTGGGGCAAAGACCTGGGTGATTGAAGCCATACCAAAAACAGAAGAGGAGATAGATGAGACGGGATACAGCAAGTCGGTACTGTTTGTAAGGCAGGATAACTATATGGTTGTGCGGGCTGTGCTTTGGGTCAATGAAGGGGGGCGCATAAAATATATGGACTCGCCAAAAATAGAGCTGATTGATGGCATCTGGTTTGCAACAAAACAGACCATGACCACCAAAAAAAACAGAAGAACCGTGCATAAGACAGAGCTTAACTTCTATAACATAAAATTTAACCAGCCGCTGGATCAGGCCATGTTCAGCTTGCGCCGCCTTGAGAAGGGGCTGTAACTGTTCAAAATGCCGGTAAACAGGTTAATTGTTTTACTGCTGATATTATATACAGGTGGTTGCACACCCCTGCTGGCTGCTGAACCAAAGAACAGCAGCGCGGAACTGGATGCCATTATGGATGGCTTTGAAGAGGCGGCAGAGCCGGAGATGGAGATGCTGCTGAATGATTTCAGCGATGAGGCTGAGCAGGCAGCGCATCATGCGGATATGCCTTCCCCATCTTCGGCGCCCTGGCAGCTCAACGGCGCATTGACGCTCTCCAGCAGCTATAACTATGCACACAGCGCCCCGGCGGCGAATGAAACCGATCACCGTGGCCTGTCGCGTCTGCGCGGATCTCTCAGGCTTGAACTCAAGGTTGATTTAATCAACAGCTGGAGAGGCTATGCAGAGACAAATCTCTCACATGACCTTGTCTATAAAATCCAGGGGCGAAGTGGCTACACCCGCGAGCAGCTGGATAGCCAGGAGAGTGAATCCGTGCTGGGAGAGGCCTGGGTGCAGGGCAGCCTGACCCGTTCACTGGATCTAAAGCTGGGCCGCCAGCTGGCAGTGTGGGGAAAGTCAGACAACCTCAGAGTCACCGATGTACTGAACCCGATGGATTTGAGAGAGCCGGGTCTGGTGGATATTGAAGATCTGCGTCTGCCGCTCACCATGGCGCGGGCAGACTACTACCGGGGTGACTGGAACCTGTCGGCACTCATCATCCAGGAGATTCGATTCAACAAAACGGCACAGCCCGGCAGTGATTTTTATACCGGCCTGAGTTATCCCGTTATCAAAAACAGCCCAAACCAAAGCAGCAGTAATCTTGAATATGCGGTGGCGCTCAATGGTCTCTTTAGTGGCTGGGATCTCTCGCTCTACTGGGCCAGACTGTTTGATGACCAACCCCATCAGAAAATGGCAAATGGCACCACAACATTCGAGCACAGCCGCTTGACTATGCTGGGTTCTGCCGCAAATATAGCGCTGGGTAACTGGCTGTTGAAAGGCGAAATCGCCCACTTCAGGGGGTTGGAGTTTCTGGCAACTCCAGGCCAAAAAAAGCAGCGGACCGATCTGCTGCTGGGTGTTGAATATACCGGCTTTGATGACACCACGCTGACGCTGGAGATTGTGGAGCGGCATCTTCACAGCTATGTGCCAGCCCTGGCAGCTGAGGGAGCAGAGAGGAGTGAATGGCAAACGGCCCTGCGCTATGCAGGTGAATTCATGCATGCCCGCTTACAGGTGACCCTGCTTGCACTGCTGTTTGGCACGCCGGAAGAGGGTTGGGGGGTTGCTCGTCTACAGGGTGATTATGAGTGGACAGAGAGTATTAGACTAATAGGTGGCATCGTTGCCTACCATAGCGGTGACAAACGGCCATTTACCCGCATCGGTGACAATGACAGGCTGTTTTTGGATGTGAAATATAGCTTTTAGCCTAGGAGCCTGTCCGAGAACTCGGCTTTTTACGAAATGCAACTTCTAACCCATTGATTCGTAAGGAGTTAATTATTGACAAATTGCATATTTACCTATTCTCGGACAGGCTCCTAGCTTTGTGATAACGCCAGTTGTTGCGCTGCACGTTGCAGATCATTTTCTGTATCTACGCCATGCCCTGGTTCAACAGCGGCTTCAGTAAGATGAATAACCCCGCCATGCCAAAGCACGCGCAGCTGCTCCAGCGATTCGACCTGCTCCAGTGGGGCGGGTGGCCAATCTACAAATTGCGCTAAAAAAGCAGCGCGGTAGGCATAGAGGCCAATATGTCGGGCAAAGACTAGATCCCGGGGCAACTGGCCACCCTGGTCAGAGAGAAACCCGTCTCTGTGGTACGGGATAGGCGCGCGACTGAAGTAGAGCGCATACCCTTCCGCATCAGTGACAACCTTTACAGCATGCGGATCAAACAGGGTTTTCCGATCGCTGATTTTACTGAACAGCGTCGTAATGTCAGCGTGTGAGTGCGACGCCATGTCAGCGGCCACCTGGTTGATTAACTGTGAAGGCATACAGGGCTCATCACCCTGTAGATTAACGACGATAGTATCGTCAGCCCATCCCAGTTTGTTTACCACCTCTGCAATCCGGTCGGTTCCACTGTGGTGGGCGGTGCTGGTCATGCAGACCTCTGCACCGAACCCTTCGGCACATGCGGCAACCCGCTTGTCATCCGTGGCGACAATGACCTTTGCTGCCCCGCTTTCACAGGCGCGCTCATAGACATGCTGGATCATGGGCTTGCCTGCAATCTCCAAAACCGGCTTTCCAGGCAGACGGCTTGAGGCATACCTTGCAGGCAGTACGACCTTGAAATCAGCCTGTGACATGATTTAGCTAGACCTCCTCATCAGCGGGCAGTTGACGCGCCTCCTGTTCCAGCATCACCGGGATGTCATCCCGAATTGGAAAGGCAAGGCGATCCACTTTGCAGATCAGCTCTTTTGCCTTGCGATTATATTTCAGCTTCCCTTTGCAGATAGGGCATGCCAGGATGTTCAGTAATTTTTTATCCACGTTTAAAACCTCTCAATAGTTCTGTCAGCCGGTTGGTAAAGGCATCATCCACATTAATATCTATGGGCAGGTACCAGTGCCGTGGCTGGGCAAAGTTCCTGCATTTTACGGCATCTTTTTCTGTCATGAATACAGGCAGCTCATCATCCGGAGTTATGTCTGTTTTTGCAAATGGGTGGTGATCGGGAAAAGCCTCTGCCTCTACCTGTAAACCACGCTCTCTCAGAAGCTGAAAGAAGCGCTGTGGGTTACCAATACCTGCCACGGCATGCACCTGTTGTCCTGAAAACTGACCCAAATCACAAACGATCTCCGGGTTGCTCAGGTTTACTGCCTTTCCAGCAGTGATCTGCATGCGGTGTTCATCTGCCTCAGTCTTGCCATTAACGATAACTAAAGCAACACTGGCAAGGCGTGATGGCGGCTCTCTTAATGGGCCTGCGGGCAGGCAGAAGCCATTTCCAAAACGCCGGCTGCCATCCACAACAGCTATCTCAATATTTCGCCCCAGGGCATAATGCTGCATGCCATCATCGGAGATGATTACATTGCAGTCGCTGTTTTTTAATAGCGCACGAGCCGCTGCAACACGGTTGGGCGCTACAAACATCGGGCAGCCGGTTCTGCGGGCTATGAGCAGAGGCTCGTCCCCTACCTCTTCTGCGCTGCTGCTTGCATCAACCTGGCGGGGTATGTTGCCAATCTGCGCACCATAGCCTCTGGCTATAATGCCTGGGTTGTAGCCAAGCGTTTTTAAATGTGCCGCCAACCAGATGACCAGTGGTGTTTTGCCTGTGCCACCCACGGAAAGGTTGCCCACAATGATGACCGGAACAGGCAGCCTGTGCTGTTGAAACAGCCCGGTTTGATACGCTTGGCGACGCATCCAGGCCAGCAGGCGAAAGAGCCGGGAGAGCGGCCACAATGCAACAGAGACCACATTATAGTCATCCCAGTAGCTATCCAGAGGTTTCACTGTTTACAGTTTAATTCTGCGCAGGGGGCTTTGTTGCCGGAAAGGTCATATTTACCAGGCCCAGTTGGCTGGCAGCATCCATCGCTCTCATAATGGCCTGCCATGTTGCATTGGCATCACCGGTAATCACTACGGGTATATCCTTTTGCTCTCCAATCGCTTTTGCAATCGCCTGCTTAAGGGTATTAATATCGCTCGAAATAACCTCTCGCTGATTTATAAAAAAGCGCCCTTCAGCATCTATTGTAATATCCAGAACCTTGGGCAGCGATTCAGCTGGCGACTCTGTCTGCGCCTCCGGCAGCTCGATCTTGATTTGAGACTCTTTCTGAAATGTTGTCGATACCATAAAAAAGATCAGCAGCAGAAAAACCACATCAATCAGCGGCGTGAGATTGACCTCGGGCGGCTCTTTACGATGGGGGCGGAGGTTCATTCTTTCTCTCGCGCACCCTGCATGACCTCGATCATCTTCAGCGCCTCTTCTTCCATACCGACCACCAGGCGCTCAACCCGACCACCAAAATAGCGGTGGGCGATAATGGCGGGGATAGCCACAGACAGGCCACTAGCCGTTGTAATCAACGCCTTGGAGATACCACCTGCCAGCTCCGCAGGGTTGCCAACACCTGCACCAACAATGGCGGCAAAGACCTCGATCATCCCGATGACTGTACCCAGCAGCCCCAAAAGCGGCGAGATTGAGGCGATGGTGCCCAGTGTGTTCAGATAACGTTCCAGCTCATGAACAACCTGGCGCCCAACCTCTTCAATGGACTCCTTCATCACCTCGCGCGAATGCATGCGATTGAGCAATCCAGCCGCAAGGATACGCCCTAGTGGAGAGCTTTCCCGAATCACGTCAATCTGTACATTGGTCAGCTGGTTATTTTTATGCAGCGCCCACACCCTGGCTACCAGATTACTGGGGAGGACGCGCCGTGTCTGAAGCGCCCACAAGCGTTCAAATATGATCGCCAAAGCGATAACCGAGCACGCTATGATTGGCACCATTAGCCAGCCACCCGCTTTTACCAGTTCAAGCACGACCTTTTCCCTTTTTGGTTGAAAATCATGAGGCTGATTCTACCATCATCTGCAAACTGCATACGACAGCAGATTGATGTGGCAAGACTTTTCCGGACAAAAAATCACACAATTTCTCGGTTCTTTTTCTCATGGCCCAATGGCGTTTGGTAGCCGATAGTTGAAGGGTGCAACCATGCTGGCAACACGGCAATGACTCGGTGTCGTAGCCTCGTTTATCGGAAAGCTTGTTCGGCACGATGAAATAGACCCCCGCCTTTCCATCGAAGCCATTTGAGAGTTTAGATGCGGCGCATGAGTGGGTTGATGGATTTGTCCATTGGTACAATGAAGAGCATCGCCACAGCGGGATTCAGTTTGTGACCCCGGCACAACGTCACAGCGGTGTGGAACGATCGATTCTGATGAACTGCGATGCGGTCTACCAAGCAGTGAAGCAATGAAATCCAGAGCAATGGAGTCGAGGAACGCGAATATCTTGACAAACGTCGCCTCTTAGCTGCGCTAATACTGCTCAGGCAGTGTTTTGATATAAGCAATAATGTCGGGCAGCTTGCCTATAATCTCCTCTTCAGAAAAAACGGGCATATAGCTCTTGTCCCAGCGGTCAATATTGGTTACATAGGCTTTAACGCTGTCATAAGTAAGGGTTGGAGCTATTTTTGGAGAGCCAATAGGCGTCGGTTTATTCAGTGCTTTGGCAGCCATCCACCCTTTGCCATCGCCCCTCTTGCCGTGGCATCCAGAACAGTACCTCAAAAAATAGATTCGGCCTCTTTCAAGTGGGTCACTTTTAAATCGCTGGAGACGCTCAGCGGGAGTAGGGCCGTTAAGAGGGCCTTTGTCCACAGCCAGAGTACGCACATAGGCGACAATGGCCGTGATTTTATTATTGTCCAGATTTGATCGCCAGCCAGGCATTTGCAGGTAAGGGAACCTCTCTTCACCGTAGGCAACACGGCTAATAATCTCCTCATCTGAGAGAAGAGACATATAGGCCTTATTTGAAAGGTCACCTGTTGGGACGCCACTTAGATCAGCGGCTGGGGCATCTGTCCCAGAGCCATCAAAACCATGGCAATAGATGCAAAAAGAGTTGAATAACCGCTTGCCTGCCTCAACCAGCATAGGACTATCAGACTTTGTAGGCTGGGCATAAACAGTGCTGCTAACAAGGAGGCAGATGGCAGTGAATGCTGCTTTGAAGTGCTTGTTCATATTTGGCCTCCCTTTGATATCGCTATTAATTAAGGGTTCTCTGCACCTTTAATTCCCAATTATTTTTATCAAGATTATAGGACATTTCTTCTGAAATCAATTGTATTATCCTAAGCCCGACAGGCTCCAGACATCATGTATTGACCTGTCCTCCTCGATTTTGGCTCTGCGCCTGGTTGTTTCAACCTCTTAGCGTAACCCACGTCTTCGAGGTTGGGCAGGTCAGTCTAGGCTTAAGGGTACGTTAAGGCGGATGGGCTACTCTGGGTAACAGGCAATAAAGTCAGTGAACCATGAGCAGCCGGAAAAAAGCATTTCAACCCGCAGAACAGTCGGCACAGCAGCGCTGGGGTAACCCGGAGGTCTGGGATGATGCCCGTATCCAGCGTCTGATCTGGAATCAGATACCGGCCGAACTCCACCCGCGCATCGAGGCCGTGCCCTTCTTCTTTCTGGCCAGCAGTAACCGCAAAGGGGAGTGCGACTGCTCCTTTAAAGGCGGTGGCCCTGGTCTGGTTCGGGTGCTTAATGAAAGGCAGCTGGCCTTTCCTGATTATGATGGCAACCAGGCCTTCATGAGCCTGGGCAATATTCTGGATAACCCCAGGGTGGGGATGCTCTTTATCGACTTCTCTGATGGCGCGCGTCTGCGGGTCAACGGCCGGGCAGCCATTTACGATGAGGGTGCCGCTCTGGCGCTGTTTGCCAATGCCAGGCGGGTGGTGCTGGTCGATGTTGAACAGGTGGTCCCCAACTGTGCCGCCTATGTCCCAGCGCTGATCCCTGCTTCGCCGCCCGATCAAGCCGTGCGGGATGAGTGATGGGCCACTACCGGGTCGCCGTCAACCTTGAGCTGACCAGCAAATGCAATGCCCGCTGTATCATGTGTCCCCGTGAGGCTGTTCTGCACCCGCGTGCCATGAAACTGGATACACTGCGACAGGCGGTAGAGCGTCTCTCCCCCGGGGATGTGTTTCGTACAGTGATTGCGGGCTACGGAGAGCCGACAACCCACCCGCAGTTTGAGGCCTGCATGCAGATCATCTCACAGGCGGCTGTGCCGATGGATATGGTGAGTAATGGCCAGCTGCTGGATCGGGAACGGCTGCGGCTGATCGACGGGGTGGTGAATACGCTGATCATCTCATTCTCCAGCATAGCCCCGCAGGTCTATGCAGCGGTTCATCGCAATCTTGATCAAAAGCAGGTGATGGATAACATCATCCTGGCGCGACAGCTGCTGAAGTCAACCCGGCTGGCCATTAGTCTGACCCCGCTCTCCAGCTGTATTGAGACGCTGCCGCAGACCATCAACTGGTTGCGAGAGCAGGGGGTGGAGAGCCTTACCATGTCACCCTCGCTGTATGACCGGGCGGGTTCGCTGGATGATGCCAGCGGGCAAGAGAGCAGCCTGCGGAAGATTATCAAACAGTATGGCCTGCGCAGTCAGGAGCTTGATTTTGTGCCATCGCTCCGGGAGCTCTATCTCCAGTGGCGCTGCAACCGTTTCAAATGCATTCCACGGAATACCGATCTGGTGATTGCGGCGGATGGCAGCTATCAATACTGCTTCAACGATATGGGACACACCCACCCGCTTGGGCATCTCTCGGAGATGGACATCCGTACCGTGCTGAAGGTGCGTGAAGGTACGGTTGAAAACCCGGAGCTGTGCAGCAGTTGCAGTATTCGAAACCGCTACCGCCCGGCAGAGTTTGCGCGAGCCGTCTATGGCTATCTTCGATCCTGAAATGCAGGCTAAGGTTGGCTTAAGGTTGCCCCTCTATCATTTGTTCTACCCGTTTGCCAGAGATAGAGCCGTTATGCCGCATTCAAACCCCGATTGCACAAAGGTGGTCAATCTGCCCCGTTTGGTCGAGCCGCAAAAACCACTCTCTTTTGCTATACAGACAGATGACGTGGCTGCGCGGGCGCCGCTTGAGGCGTTCATCCAGCAGATATTCAGGCAGGTCTATGGGGCGCATATCGGCAGCTTCTACCCGGCGCTGATCAGCATTGCCAGGCCGGATGGTGGATTTGCCGCTGTGGCCGGATTTCGTTCCGCTGCCATGCCTCTTTTTGCCGAGCACTACCTGGATCGGCCCATTGAGCTACAGCTGGCAAAGCAGGGGGTGGCTGTTGAGCGAGGCAGCATTGTTGAGATGGGAAATCTGGCGCCTGCGGGTGCGGGGCAGGCGCGCTGGCTTATTGCCGCCTTGACCTCGTTTCTCTATTCGGCCGGTTTTTCCTGGGTAATCTTTACCGCTGTCCCGGTGCTGCATAACGCCTTTGGCCGCATGGGGATACCGTTATTGACTCTGGCCGCCGCCCGGCGCAGCCAGCTCGAGGCAGGGCTGAAGGATGACTGGGGGAGTTACTACGACTCCAACCCCATGGTCTATGCGGCAGATATCCATGCCAGCTACCGCACCTTGAGCCGGCAGATTGGCCCCGGCATGCCGCGTCTACAGGCGCTGTGGTTGCAGGCTCAGAGAGCAGGATATGGCTATGCTCCGTCTGTTTCTGAAGAGAATCGCCGCCACTCGATGGCGTCATCCTCCTAGATTTATATCATGAGCAGACTACTTGCGGCCCTGGCGTTTCATGCTGCCAGTAAACCTGCGGCCCCTTTTATGCACGGGGCGGCTGGCAGCCTGAGTTTTGCTGATACCGTTGCAGAGGTGGATGCACTGGTATCCCACCTGAGTGGTCGATGTGTTGGGTTGTTGATGGATAATGGTCCGGCCTGGGCCATTGCGGATCTGGCCACTATCCAGTGTGGTGTCACCTGTGTGCCACTGCCGCCTTTTTTCTCATCAGCCCAGATTGAGCACAGTTTGCAGGATGCGGGAGTGGATCTGCTGCTGACAGATGATCCGGCGCGGGGCGCTCTGTTTTGTGGAAGAGGGCAGGGTGCAATGCTGGAGATTGCCCGCCAGCCCGTTTATCTCTTTTCGCTGCCCAGGTCTCTGGATCGACCTGCACAGAGTGGCATCGCCAAGATTACCTACACCTCTGGCACCACAGGTGCGCCTAAAGGTGTCTGCCTCTCTTTGGCGGCTATGGAGCAGGTGGCACACTCGCTTGCAGCTGTAACAGAGGTCAATGAGCGGGATCGATCACTCTCCCTGCTGCCGCTTTCGACCCTGCTGGAAAATATCGGCAGCCTCTATATTCAGCTGCTGGCAGGTGGTGAGTGTACCTTTCTGCCCATGCATCAGCTGGGCCTGCAAGGCGCATCGGGGCTGGATCTGCCGACCCTGCTGTCAGCCCTGCGCCAGCAGCAGCCTGCCAGCATCATTCTTGTCCCGCAGATGTTACAGGCCATGGTGGAGGCGGCGGAAAGAGGGGCTGTGCTGCCGGATACCCTGCGCTTTGTTGCGGTAGGCGGCGCGCCGGTTGCCAAAAAGCTGTTGCGGCGGGCAGAGCAGCTTGGCATGCCGGTATATGAGGGCTATGGGTTGTCGGAGGCCGCTTCGGTTGTGGCCGTCAACAGGCCGGCAGGGCGGCGGGTTGGGTCGGTCGGAAGTGTCCTGCCGCATCTTCAGCTCAAGATAGCTGAGGATGGTGAGATCCTGCTTAAAGGCAACCTGTTCCGTGGTTATCTGGGGGATTCGCCGCTCAACCGTTCATCCTGGTGGCCAACGGGGGATCTGGGGTATCTGGATGAGGCGGGTTTTCTGCACCTGACCGGGCGTAAAAAGAACATCTTTATTACCGCCTTTGGCCGCAATGTTGCCCCCGAGTGGGTCGAGCGCGAGCTGTTGATACAACCAGCTATTGCCCAGGCCGTGCTCATCGGTGAGGCGCGCCCCTTCAATACCGCCATCATCGTCCCGCGCCCGAAGAGCAGTGGTGCAGGCCTGGCGAAAGCGATCTTTCAGGTCAATAAGGGGCTGCCTGATTACGCCCGCATCAGCCGTTATCTCATAGCGGATGAGCCATTCCATATCGAAAACGGCCAACTGACCGGCACTGGACGGCCACGGCGCAGTGTCATCGCTGCGCGCTATGCCAATGCCATTAACCAAATCTACAAGGAGTCTGCCTGATGGCATTTTATGATGATCTGCTGGCCGCCACCGAGGCTGAGCGGCGTGCGTTTCTCAGCATCCCCCTGCTGCAACAAAGCATAGCCGGGGGTATCTCGCTACAGGCCTATACGGCTTTTTTGACCGAGGCCTACCACCATGTGAAACATACTACACCGCTGCTGATGATGTGCGGAGGCCGTCTCCCCGAGCGGCTGGAGTGGCTGCGTGAGGCAGTGGGTGAATATATTAAAGAGGAGATGGGGCACCAGGAGTGGATACTGAATGACATCAATGCCTGCGGTGCCGATGCCGAGGCGGTCAGAAGCGGGACGCCCCTGCCGGCTACCGAGCTGATGGTGGCCTATGCCTACGATACGCTACAGCGCAAAAATCCGGCGGGGTTCTTTGGCATGGTGCTGGTGCTGGAGGGAACCAGTGTGCAGATGGCCATTGATGCCGCCAACGCCATTCAGGAGCGGCTGAAGCTGCCGGATGCGGCCTTTAGCTACCTGAAATCCCATGGCGCGCTGGATGTATCACACATGCATTTTTACGAGTCGCTGGTCAACAGGCTGGAGTGTGAAGAGGATCGGCAGGCCATTATTCATTGTGCGCGCATCTTCTACAGACTGTACGGCGATATTTTTCGTAGTCTGCCGTTGCAATAATCTGCAAATCTTGAGGAGAATCTGATGAAAAGCAGGCAACCCTGTCTTTATATGATGGTCGCTATTTTGCTGTTTTTGGGGCTGAACCCAGTAAATTTTGTGGCAGCCGCCGATACCCTGGGGGAGGAGATCATGGTGCTTCAGCGGGAGTGGGCGAAGGTCAACTACAAGGTGCCTGAAGATCAACAGGAGGCCGCCTTCAAGCAGCTCACAAAGCAGGCAGAGGCGCTGGTCAAGCGCTATCCGGGGAGGGCGGAACCGCTGATCTGGCAGGCCATTATCACCAGTTCGGATGCTGGTGCCACGGGTGGTTTGAGTGTGCTGAGTAAGGTCAAAACGGCGCGCAAACTATTGAAGGCGGCTGAGAAGATTGATCCCGATGCGCTGGAGGGTTCCATCTACACCTCGCTGGGCAGTCTCTACTATCAGGTGCCTGGCTGGCCGCTCAGCTTTGGTGATGATGAGCAGGCGGAGCGCTATCTGATGAAGGCGCTGTCGGTCAATCCGAATGGCATAGACCCTAACTATTTTTATGGTGATTATCTGCGGAATCAGGGGCGTTATGATGAGGCGCTGGAGTATCTCAACAGGGCGCTCAATGCGCCAGACCGCGCAAACCGCCCGATTGCCGATGAGGGCCGGCGCGCCGAGATCCGCAAGATACTGGAAGAGATAAAGGCAAACCGATGAAGATTGAAGGAGCGCGCACCATTCTGACCGGCGCCTCAGGCGGCATTGGACAGGCCCTGGCACGGGAGTTGGCCAACCACAGGGCACGATTAGCGCTGGTGGGCCGGCAGGAAGAGAGGCTCGCCAGCCTGGCCAAAGAGCTGCAAGCCATGGGGTGTGATGCGATACCTGTCATTGCGGATCTCACCTGCAAAAATGGCCGGGATGGTCTGGTTGAGCAGATGCAAAAACAGTTTGATGGCACAGATATTTTGATCAACAATGCAGGCATGAGCGCCTTTTGCAGCTTTGTGCAGACCGATCCTGAGGTTGAAGAGCAGATATTTCGCACCAATGTGCTGGCACCCATGCAGCTCACCCGCGCCATATTGCCAGGGATGATCGAGCAGGGTGCCGGGCGTATCGTTAATATTGGTTCAACCTTTGGCTCCATCGCTTTTGCCTGCTTTACCAGCTATTCGGCAAGCAAGTTTGCGCTGCGCGGCTTTTCTGAAGGGCTCCGGCGGGAGCTGGATGGCAGTGGCGTGGGGGTGACCTATATTGCCCCGCGGGCAGTTAATACCGAACTGAATACAGCGGCGGTGAAGCAGATGGCCGAGCGGGTGAAGATGAATATGGATGAACCATCCTCTGTGGCAAAGCAGATTGTCCAGGTGATTGAAAAAGACCGTAAAGAGCGCTATCTGGGGTTTCCAGAGTCGCTGTTCGTGCGCCTCAATGCACTCTTTCCACGTCTTGTGGATAGTGCCCTGCGGAACCAGAATCGGGTTATGCAGACCTTTACCCCGCAGCATCCAAAGTGAGGGTGCTACTGGTTGAAGATGATGCCCTGCTGGGCGAGGGGGTGTACACCGGCCTGAAACAGGATGGCTATGCAGTAGATTGGGTGCAGGATGGGCAGATGGCTGAAATTGCACTCAATGTCGAACATTTTGATATCCTGATCCTTGACCTTGGCCTGCCCAAACAGGACGGTTTGCAGCTGTTGCAGAAGCTGCGTGCCAAAGGCAACCCGATACCTGTGCTGATCCTTACCGCGCGGGACAGCCTGGATGACCGCATCAAGGGGCTGGATGTTGGGGCGGATGACTACATGGTCAAACCCTTTGATCTGGAGGAGCTGAATGCCCGCATGCGGGCACTGCTTCGCCGCAGTGCCGGGCGGGCGGCGCCAAAGCTGGTGCATGGCAAACTGGTGCTGGATCCAGCCGCCCACGAGGTGCGCTGCAATGGCGCGGTTGTTGACCTGTCACCAAAGGAGTTTGCCCTGTTGCAGACACTGCTGGAGAACGTTGGCAGGGTTATATCCAAAACAAAACTGCAAGAGGCGCTCTACAGCTGGGAGCATGATCTCGCCAGCAACGCCCTGGAGGTCCATGTCCACTACCTGCGTAAAAAACTGGGCAGTGGTTTTATTCGCACTATTCGAGGCGTTGGCTACATCATAGAGCCAGATAATGTCATCCATACGTAAACGCCTGCTCTTCAATCTGCTCACCCTTTTTCTGTTCTCCTGGCTAACGGTTGCGGGTTTTACCTATTATCAGGCTGAAGATGAGATTGAAGAGGTATTTGATGCCCAGCTTGCCCAGACAGCCGGCATGATTGCAGAGCTGACACTCAATCAAATCAAGATAAAAGAGGGCGATGCAACCGGGTTGGCCAAAGCCGTCTATGGACATAAGTACGAACGCAAAGTCAGCTTTCAGATATGGGAGGGCGACCGGCTGCTCCTGCATTCGCAAAGCGCGCCCCATAACAAACTCTCATCCAATCTGGGCTTCAGTGACAAGCTGGTCAACGGAACGACCTGGCGAGTATTTGGCATGCAGCACAGGCTGAGTAACTATATCGTCTACGCAGCAGAAGATTATGAAGTGCGCGATGAGATGGTCAGCCATATTGCAGAGGGGGTCGCCATCCCCCTGTTATGGGCGGTGCCACTGCTGGGTGTGCTCATCTGGTTGGGTGTTGGGCAGGGGCTGCTCCCTCTGCAACGTGTTGCGCTGGAGGTTGCGCAAAAAAGCCCGCAGCAGTTGCAGCCTGTTGAGAGCAAAGATGTGCCGGATGAGATCGTTCCGCTCACCACATCGCTCAATGACCTGTTGAGCCGGTTGCACCGTGCCTTTGAGGTGGAAAAGCGGTTTACAGCGGATGCATCACATGAACTGCGTACGCCACTTGCTGCCATTCGCACTCAAACCCAGGTTGCCCTGCGTGCAACGGATGCTGTGGAGCGGCAGAAAGCGCTTGTGAATGTTATACAGGGTGTGGATCAGAGCGCCCATCTGGTCGATCAGATGTTGACGCTTGCCCGACTTGAGCCTGAGGCGCTGAGCAAAAACTTTACTGTGGTGGATATGCTTGTGCTCTCTGAAGAGATTATTGCGGAGCTGGTGCCACTTGCTACAGAACAGCAGATTGAGCTGAGCCTGATGGATAGAACAGAGAGAGCAGATCAGCGAATGGTAAAAGGTTATCAGCCTGGCCTGGCAATACTGCTGCGCAATCTGATTGATAATGCTATTCGCTATACGCCCGGCGGCGGGCATGTTGAGCTGAGTGTTTTTACAGTAAGCGGCAGCTGTGCTGTCGGGGTGACCGATAGTGGGCCGGGGATACCAAAGGATGAGCAGGAGAGGGTGTTTGACCGTTTCTATCGACAGGGGAGTGGCGAGAGTTATGGCTGTGGCTTGGGGCTTTCCATTGTGCAGCGGATTGCACGCCTGCACCATGCCGAGATCAAACTGGCTGATAATCCAAATGGAAAGGGGTTGTCTGTATCGGTTGTTTTTCCTGACATGAGCGGGTCACCCATACATGGGGTGCCCATTTTGTAATGCCAGCGCCATTGAGCGTGACGATACAGATTACAGCGGCGGGTTGTGACTATCCCTTCTTCTTTTTGGGCTGGCCGATATGTATCAGCGCACCATTAACCTCCACCCCCTTTGCCTGGCTGTGGCAGCGTTTGCAGTCAGCAAAGGTGAAAGAGACCTTGCCATGGCAGTAGCCGCAGTTTTCACCCTTTGACATACGCACCATTTTCACTTTGTTTTCTAGATTCTCTTCAAAGATGACAGGATGGCAGGATTCACACTTGATCCAGCTTGAGTGCACATTGTGGCTGAAAAGCACATTTTCGAGTTTACTCTTTGAGATAAAAAGGATCTGGTTGTTACGAATCTTCTGCTCATAATTCTCTTCCAGGGATTCGATGGGCTTAAAAATATCCTCTTTTTTCAGTGCCAACCAGTCAATGAACCCATGCTCATCAATAGGTATGCGGCCATTGGGCAGCTTGTCTGCATTCCATTCAGCGCCAACCTGTTTGGCTATGTCGGCAATATGCTGGTTATCAATCTGGTTGGCATTGTGCAGCCGTTCCGCTTCGGGTTTTCCGGCAATGTGGCAGCGGTCACACTCCTCCTCGTTACTGGCACCAAAGGCGATGGTGCCATTGTGGCAGACGCCACACTGCTCACCGGCCTGGATTTTCTCTTTGGTGATTTCATTACGCCACCGCTTCATTATAAAAATATCCTGGTGGCAGACGGAGCAGTCATACCAGATACGGTGAACCCAGTGTGGATAGATGACGGGAGCCAATCCCGCCTCCTCAAGTTCTTTCTCGTGGGTTTTCATGACGAAGTTGCCGAGAAATCGCTCCTCTTTTTTCCATTTCATCAGCTCAGCTGTGCGTGCAGCCTCTTTTTCAAGCTCTTTTTTGATGAGCTTGTCAATTTTGCGGATAAATTTTTTCCCGCCACCATGATAGTGCTGGTAACCGGACGCCATTGCGCTGGCGGCATCCAGCAGGAACATTCTTTTTCCAATAGAGATGTCATCATCCATCGCATCAATGATCAGGCTGAAAATCTCATCAGCCATAATATCCCCGCTTTTCAGGATCAGGTCTTCTTGCGCCTTAAACTGGAATGTTTTGTAATTATTGATGAATTTAGTGCGGAATTCGCTATCTTCCGCATTGCAAAGGGTGGTGAATATAGAGAGTAGAAGCAGCAGGCAACATGAAAAAGTGTATTTGATTGGGGGTGATAATCTCATATACATATTTGTTGTCCCGTGGCTTTGAGTCGCTGTTTGCCTGGATGGTGCTACAGTGCAGCTTTTGTATGATTATTAAAGACAGCAGGTTTTTTGTTTGGTTTGAGTTGCTTGCTGAATAGTAACAAATTGCCAATTGTTGGGCACAGTTAATTTATGATGGGCCTCAAATTGCATGTTAAAAACATTGGGCTGTCGTTTTTTAGTGTGATATAAAGCATCCGTGTAATTGACCAAGGTCAATAATACGCTGTTTTCTGTGTGCAAGCAGGGTTTTGCGGATTTGCTTAAGTATTTCAAGGCGCAGCCGAGTTTTTCAGTAACACGATAAATAACAAGTCTGAATCTGTTGGTGGGGCTGCCCCAAAATTTAGTGGATATTTTGGAGTCTGATGTTTATGAAAAAACGAATGTTCGTATGCCATCTATTCTGCTTGGGCATGTTCATCAGTGGTGGGCAGGTGACAGCAGAAGGTGCTGTGCACGATGTTGTGATCCCTGATGGTGTGGATCAATTTATGCCGGCAATTATAACCATATCGGCTGGGGATACGATCCGTTGGGTCAATAATGACAGCCACCGGCCATCACATGATTTTGCCAGCCTCCCTGGCCCCAACCCGGAAAACAAGGAGCTGAAGGTGGTTGAGCTGAAGCCAGGTGAGGTGTTTGAACACACCTTTAAGCGCCCAGGTGAATATGTCTATTTCTGCTATATCCACAAGGGGATGATTGGCAAGGTTATAGTGGATCAGTAAGACAATTCTGTAATCCCAGGATAATAACACTGTGGCCTCAGGTAGCCGAGATCTTGCCCACCTCGCCTCTAGGAGCCTGTCGGGCTTAATGTGGAAGAACCCACCCTGACACGCACACGAAACCCTGGTCAGTCACCAGGGCAAACGCACGAAATATATATGTTTTTCAATGAGATAAAATTATATCTTCGTGTGAAGCTTGAATATTGGGGGTGAAATGTTGCATGATGGCATGAGAAATCATGTTACGGCGAGCATTTATGAAAAACCAAACTGATGAAAACAAAACCCTTCTTGACCACCTGGGAGTGATACCTGACCCACGCGTAGAGAAAAAATGTGCCCACAAACTGGAAGATATTATTGCGATAACGGTTTGTGCTGTTATTTGTGGAGCTGATGACTGGAATGCAATTGAATCCTTCGGCAAGGCTAAGAAAGATTGGTTTTCGACATTTCTGGATTTGCCAAATGGGATTCCATCACATGATACGTTTCGGCGATTGTTCTCCATCATATCGCCAACGGTATTTCAGGAGTTCTTTACAGGCTGGGTAAATAATGTTGCCGATAAAGTGGGTGGCGTAGTCGCAATTGATGGAAAAACAGTTAGACGATCTCATGATAAAGGTGTTGGGAAGCAAGCGATTCACATGGTAAGTGCTTGGTCATCAGAGAATAGTCTTGTGCTTGGGCAAGTAAAAACGAATGAAAAATCCAATGAAATTACTGCGATACCAGAATTATTACAGATCTTGTCGTTAAAAGGGTGCATCGTAACAATTGATGCTATGGGATGCCAAAAAAACATTGCCAAGCAGATTATTGATGGCGGCGGTAACTATGTGCTTGCACTGAAAGGCAACCAGGGTGCTCTTTCAGAGCAAGTAGAAAGTTTTTTTGATGAAGCAAATAAAACAAGCTTTGAAGGTCACAACGTTGACTACTATGAAACCAAAGAAGTAAGCCGGAACCGATGCGAGGTTCGACGCCACTGGACGCTGAATGTCTCAGAAACAGGAATAGACGCCAAGCCATGGAGTAAGCTCAATATTATTGGCATGGTTGAGAGTCAGCGAATGATGAACAATCAAACCAGCGTGGAGTATCGATACTATATCGGTTCAATTGAAAATGACGCCGAACTCTTTGGCAACACAGTACGCCGTCACTGGGGAGTGGAAAATAATTTACATTGGCAGCTTGACATGAGCTTTAGAGAAGATGAATCGCGAATGCGCAAGGGCCATTCGGCAGAAAACTTCGTTGTAATGCGGCATGTTGCGCTGAATTTGCTTAAAAAAGACAAAAGCGTGAAGCTCGGTATAAAGAACAAACGATTAAAAGCAGGCTGGGATGAAGGCTATCTGGCTAAACTATTGATGGCAGCC
>WFXD01000023.1 GCA_015490795.1 Gammaproteobacteria bacterium | reverse complement strand
GACTGAAAATCCCCGTGTCGGCAGTTCGATTCTGTCCCTGGCCACCATATAAATCAATAGCTTACGGTTGTTTTGGGTTTTGTAAGTTGTACCCCTTGCGTGACTTTTGCGTGAGCTGGCTCACGCAAAGCCGCTGCAACGCTACTACCCCGGGTTTTCCTTGCCCGCAGTCACACACCCTGTCTGCTGCCTCAATGAGTCTTGATAGTTCAGCTGCTGAATAGCGTGTCGTAACCCTTCCTGACTGATGCCCCAATAGATCTTGCCGATCTTCGAAGCTCACTCCAGCAGCATGCAGACAATGGTCGAAGGTGTGTTTCAAATCATGTACTCTGACTTGGGGCAATCCAGGTTCAACATGCGTTTAACCGGCCTGCCGTTGTAAGAAAGAACTGGAGCTTGCGAAAAGTAGCAAACAGTTATAAGATCTTCTCGTCGGTGCGGGGTGGAGCAGTCTGGCAGCTCGTCGGGCTCATAACCCGAAGGTCGTAGGTTCAAATCCTGCCCCCGCTACCAATTGAACAGATGGCTCGTTGGAACAGTTGTCATTGGCAACTGATCCTGCGAGCCTTTTCTCATATATGGCTTTATTTTTCATAGGCTTATCCTAAGAAGCCAGTGAATATTCGGCTGCCGCAACCATTCTGAAACAGCAGTGTCCGGTTAAGAAATTGCATGGGATTTCCGTGCATATTGTGAGCCTCTTCTACGCACCTCCAGCGGCTCAGATTCCAATTCTCTAATTTCATTCAGAATTTTAGTTCGAAGCGCTCTCGCCACGGCTCAACTGATTTTTCTGGGGGCTGCCGGGCTTAGGTGGATTGTAGCGAAGAAGTGGGAGAGTGAGCGCAAATATTCCCGGTTTTGAGGCGCATAGTGGGCCTGTGCAACGAAAAACCGGGGTGCTCTCCTACTTCCGCAGCCAGTTTACCCCAAGCCTGACTGGCTCCCAGGATAAAATACGATACTGTCAGCAGCGACGGTATATTCTTCTAAACATGCACGCCTTAATGGCGCATGGCATAACCTTGATACTGTGCATATGCTTGTACGGTATAACGCGCTTTCTGCAAGATGTCTTGAGACTCGGTAGAATATGCCCTTCTATAACCATCAGGAAAAGAGATATCGTGGCCAAACGCCGAAGCAAAAAGAGTGCTCGTGAGTTAGATCCCTATCAGGCTCGCGAGGCAAAAAAATATGACAACCCCATTCCCAGCCGGGAATTTATTCTTGATCTGCTCACTGAGCATGGTGCGCCGCTGGGTATTGCCGCCATTGCTGAACGGTTGAGTCTTGTTGAAGAGGATGATCTGGAGGCACTGCGCCGTCGCCTGAATGCGATGGAGCGAGATGGCCAGTTGGTGCGCAATCGTCGCAATGGCTTCTGTGTCGTCAACAGCAAGGATCTTGTGAGTGGCCGCGTCATCGGGCATCAGGATGGCTTTGGCTTTCTCAAGCCGGATGAGGGCGGGGATGATCTTTTTTTGTCACCACGGCAGATGCGCTCATTACTGCACAATGACCGGGCAGTGGTGCGTATAGCGGGGATGGATCGCCGTGGCCGCCTGGAAGGTGCTCTGGTAGAGGTGCTGGAGCGTAATAATCATGAGATTGTTGGGCGGCTTCATCATGAAGGCAACGTTGGTTTTGTGGTGCCGGATAACAAGCGGTTGCATCTTGATGTCGTGATTCCAGAGTGTGATTTGGCCGGTGCCACACATGGGCAGATGGTGGTGGCAGAGATTGTGGAGCAGCCAACCAAGCGCTCTCAACCGATTGGCCGTATCGTGGAGGTGCTGGGTGACCACATGGCGCCCGGTATGGAGATTGACATTGCCATCCGTACCCATGAGCTGCCGGTGGAGTGGCCGGAAGCGGTTACAGAAGAGATCCGCACCCTTGGAAAAGAGGTGGATGAAGCAGCCAAGCAGGGGCGGGTGGATCTGCGGAGTCTGCCACTGGTGACGATTGATGGCATTGATGCGCGTGATTTTGATGATGCGGTCTATTGCGAAGAGAGACCCAAGGGGTGGCGGCTGCTGGTCTGTATCGCCGATGTCTCCAGTTATGTCACCCCCGGATCGGCGCTGGACAGAGAGGCGCAGGCGCGTGGCAACTCGGTCTATTTTCCAGACCGGGTGATTCCAATGCTGCCTGAGGTGCTCTCTAACGGCCTCTGCTCGCTCAATCCAGATACGGACCGGCTCTGTATGACCTGTGAGCTGTATATAGACAAAGAGAGCGGGCGAATTATCCGATCCCGCTTTTTTGAAGCGGTAATGCGCTCGCATGCCCGCCTCACCTATGATCAGGTGGCCGCTATCGTAGTTGAGCATGACCCAAAGCTGCGCAGCCAGTATGCCCACCTGTTGACGCATCTGGATGAGCTGTACGCCCTCTACAAGGTGCTGCACCATGCCCGCACCCTGCGTGGCGCTATTGATTTTGATACCACTGAGACGCGCATCCAGTTTAATGATGAGCAGAAGGTGGAGCGGATTGTGCCGGTGCAACGCAATGATGCCCACCGGATGATTGAAGAGTGTATGCTGATTGCCAATGTAGCCGCAGCACGCTTCTTGCAGCGAAAAAAACTGCCTGCGCTCTACCGCATCCACGAGGTGCCACCAGAGCAAAAACTGGCCGACCTGCGGGAGTTTCTCAATGAGCTTGCGCTGGGACTCTCCGGGGGCAAAAAGCCCACGGCCAAGGATTATGCCGAGTTGCTGGACTCTGTACAGGGGCGCCCGGATCGGCATCTGATCCAAACAGTGTTGCTGCGCTCTATGGCACAGGCGGTCTATGGGCCAGACAATGTGGGCCATTTTGGTCTGGCCTATCCAGAGTACACCCACTTTACCTCACCGATCCGGCGCTATCCTGACCTGCTGGTGCATCGTGCCATCAAGCACTTACTGGCAGGTGGTACGGCAGAGGATTTTGAGTACTCACACCCCAAGCTCCTGGCGCTGGGGGAGCAGTGCTCCAGCACGGAAAGAAGGGCCGATGAGGCCACACGCGATGCCACCGACTGGCTGAAATGCGAATATATGCTGGATAAGGTGGGTGAACAGTTTGATGGCATCATCACCAGTGTGAACTCCTTTGGCGTCTTTGTAGAGCTGGACCAGATCTATGTGGATGGCCTGGTGCATATCACCGCGCTGGGTAATGACTACTACCACTTTGACCCGGTTGGTCATCGGTTGAATGGTGAACGCAGCGGCAAGGTCTACCGGCTGGGCGACGCCATTCGTATTCAAGTGGCTGCGGTTAGCCTGGACGAAAAGAAGATTGACTTTGTATTGGCAAACAGTGAAACCAAAGATGAGGCCGGCAACAGAAAAAGCAAGCGCAAAGGCAGACGGCGCAAAAAGGCTCAAAAACAGTGAGCCATGCACAAATCATCTTTGGTCTGCACAGCGTGCGTACGGCACTTAGACATGAAGGGGCGGTAACCGGGCTTTGGGTTGAAGCACGGCGGCAAGACCACCGTATCCGTGAAGTGTTGCAGTTGGCAAAAGAGTCTGGCCTGCAAGCAACCAAGGTTCCCCGTAATGAGCTGGATGCACTGGCACCTGCCGGTGCCAATCATCAGGGTGTGGTGGCAAGCACCTGCTCCCCTGTGGCACTGAATGAGGCATCGCTAAAAGCGCTTTTGAGCAAGCTGGATGTACCGCCATTCCTGCTGGTGCTGGATGGTGTGCAGGATCCGCACAACCTGGGCGCCTGTCTGCGCAGTGCAGATGCAGCAGGAGTGCATGCAGTGATTGCCCCCAAGGATCGCTCCGTTGGCCTGGGGCCGACGGTCTGCAAGGTGGCAAGTGGCGCAGCAGAGAGCGTGCCCTTTGTGCAGGTGACCAACCTGGTGCGCACCCTGCGTTGGTTGCAGGATGAAGCCGGGGTTTGGTTAATCGGCACAGCTGGAGAGGCAGAGCAGACTCTTTTCCGAACCGACTTCACAGGTTCATTGGCGCTGATTATGGGGGGAGAAGAGAAGGGTATGCGAAGGCTGACACGTGAGGCCTGTGATGCCGTGGTTAAACTCCCGATGGCTGGCCAGGTGGAGAGCCTGAATGTCTCTGTTGCTGCAGGTGTGGCACTGTTTGAAGCTGTGCGCCAGCGATCTGGCCAAATTAACGTGGAGTAAATCGCTACCTCTTCTTCTCATCAAAAAGAGCCACCATCTGGATTGTAAGCCAGCAAAAAGCCCGGGGCTATGCCATATAGAGTGGATGATAGACCACACAAAAGGCCCTCCCTATTTTAGGGGAAGGGTTGGGGTAAAATGCAACGCATTCCACCAAGAACAAGAGATAACCCACGCAGCCTGCGTATGCCCATAAATCGGGCACAAGTACCCACAAAACGGGCACAAGTACCCATAAGTCGGGCACAAGAGAATACGGCGTAGCCCCAGCCGCAGCAAATCACCCCTCTCCCCCCTTTTCTTTAGCGTTAAAGAGAATTAATCAGTGGTCGATGAATAGCTATATTAGGGAAGAAAATTCTCTAGAGTGGCATTACACCCGATATGTGTGAGGGCTTAGCCATAGGCACCATACCAATACAAAGATCATCAGTAATCAGATTTCCAGAAAAATCATGAACCATACCCGGCCTGGTTGCTGCCGGATGCCTAACTGAATTTAAGATGAGGGATATTCATGTCTGCCTTTTTAAGCTCTGTACGAGCAAAAATATATGTAACCGTT
>WFXD01000022.1 GCA_015490795.1 Gammaproteobacteria bacterium | reverse complement strand
TTCCTTTATCAGCTGTTGTATGGCTCACTCAGCCACGGTAACCTGGTTTTTATCCAATGTAACGCGCTGGCCACTGTGTATTTTGCACCGCTTACGGTATTCTGTTTTGCCATCAACCATGACATTTCCATCTGCAATCAACTTCTTTGCGGTGCCCCCACTGGGGCAAAACCCCATGATTTTTAGCAGGTCGCACAGTTCAATATGAGGCTGGCCCTCTAAGCTGAATTCGTTCATGGTTGATCCCATATTTCCTGGTCTCTGCTGTTAACGGGCATTGAAAAGGGCTATAGTCGGCCGTTGATTGAGGCACTTCATTTTCACTGTTGATTCTAGCCCGGAAATTTCATAAATTTGCACAATTTCGCTTGCCTGTTGATTCTGCAGGAGATCTTTTTTCCATCGCCCGTAATCATTGATGCGGGGTTTATTCGAAGATTTACCTGTGAAATCAACATCCTGTGCGATCTTTGTGCGAATGCATGAAATTTCCGAGCCGATATGATCAGCAAAGTATACCAAGCGAGGCAGTTATGAGAGCGATACTCACTTTAATAATCATTAGTTTATGTGCCGGTCATGCATTGGCAAGTGGCGATAAACCTGCGCTAACACTTGGAGAGGAGATAACCCTCTCTAACGCCATATCTGTGGAGCATGCGATCAATGAGATTGATAAATTGAAGCATAAGGAGATTTTGCTTGAGGGCAAGGTGAGCAAGATTTGTGAGAAAAAGGGGTGCTGGATGGCACTTGAAGGGGAGGGTCGCTCTATCAGGGTGACATTCAAGAATTACAGCTTTTTTGTACCCAAAGAGATTGTCGAAAAAAGAGTGCAGGCTCAGGGCGTGCTCTCCGAGGAGGTGATGGAGATATCAGAGACCAGGCATTATGCACAGGATGCAGGAAAATCAGAGGCAGAGATCCAGCAGATCAGGCAGCCATCCAAAGAGTACCGCTTTGTTGCGACCGCGGTAAAAATTCTGCATTAAGGGGCTGCCCTGATGGATATAGGGGTGCGGCTGTTGATCGACAGGCGGGAGTGCGGTATCGACCCGGCGACAGCTCGATAGAGATCGGGTTGAGGCTCCTGGAACATGATGCCGGTACAGTTGCTGTTGCTGTGAATGACGGTTGCAGGTATCTCCTGTTTCCACTCACTGACGCAGGCAACGATATCAATGTGGGAACCGATAGTCAGGCCGGTTCCGTCGTAGTCGAGCAGCATCCCTGCGATGGAGAGATTCAGGGCCTTGCAATAGATGGGGTCTCTACCCTCCCCGCTGAGCCCGATAGAGAAAGAGACAGGGTTACGATGTTTGCTGCGTTGCTCTGGTGTTGCGAATCTTTGCATGGGATATCCGTCTGACTTGAAGGGTTGGCTGATCCCGCCCGGTCGCAGAGGGGCGGGATCAGCTCCATGAGCAGAGGTTGTCGGTCAGACGGATGCTTTCTTTAGTCGCAAATCTCGTAAAATTGGGATTCGGTCTCATTCAATTGCGATAGTTTCCCTGCGACCAGATCATAGAACCAGCCATGCAGCTCAAGTTGCCCCTGGGATATGCGGTCAGCTATCCAGGGATAGCCTCTTAGATTATCCAGCGAGATCTGGATGGAGCGCTGCTCACAGGCACTGATGCGCTCCTCCTGGGTTGCCAGTGATGGGTCTTCCAGAATCTGCTTTCGTACCTTGTCCGCTATACGCATCCAGGTGCCAATAAAGCCGCTATCCTCAGCCGTTCCGCCCTCAGGGTCAAAAAGGCTGCGGATGCCGCCGCAGTTGGCATGTCCCAGCACGATGATATGCTCAACCTCCAGGTGGCATACTGCAAACTGGAGGGCTGCGCTGGTGCCGTGCCAGGAGCTGGTCTTCTCTACATAAGGGGGAACCAGGTTTGCCACGTTGCGAATCACAAACAGGTCGCCTGGTTTGCTGGTGGTTAGAACGGCGGGGTCCACCCGTGAGTCACAGCAGGAGATTACGGTGACCTTAGGTGATTGTCCTTTGCTGCCTAACTCTTGCAAAAGTGCTTGGTTCTCATGGTAAAAACCATTACGAAAGTCAGTGTGCCCTTGCATCAATTTGTCGATTGGATTCATGTTTATGGCCGCCCTGGTTTAGAAAGTGGTGAATAGCATTCTATGTAAAACGGATATGAAAGCAATATCTAAATTCAGGCGGATATGCGGTTGCAGAGTGGATTTCCACTCACGTCTGCCTGCTGAACGCTGATAGAATAGCCGCACATTATTGACCCCTGCGAATCAAGAATTATGACTGTACGTACCCGTTTTGCCCCCAGCCCGACTGGCTATCTTCATGTTGGCGGTGCCCGCACGGCACTCTTTTCCTGGCTCTACGCCCGTCGGCATGGCGGCACCTTTGTGCTGCGTATTGAGGATACCGACCTGGAGCGCTCCACCGCCGAGTCTGTCAATGCTATTCTGGAAGGGATGACCTGGCTGGGTTTGGAGTATGATGAGGGGCCCTTCTACCAGACAGAGCGCTTCGACCACTATAACGCGGCCATTCAGAAGCTGATGGACGATGGGCTGGCCTACCGCTGCAACTGCTCCAGAGAGCGTATCGACAATCTTCGTGAAGAGGCGATGAAGCGCAAGGAGAAGCCGCGTTATGACGGCCATTGTCGCCACAAAGCCTGCTCTCCGGATGAGCCGCACGTCATCCGTTTTCGTAACCCGGATCATGGCGCCGTGGTGGTGGATGATATGGTGCGGGGCAGGGTGCTGTTCAATAATGAAGAGCTGGACGATCTGATCATCCGCCGCACCGATGGCTCTCCAACCTATAACCTGACAGTAGTGGTCGATGATCTCGATATGGGGATTACCCACGTCATTCGTGGCGATGACCACCTCAACAATACCCCCCGGCAGATCAATATCCTGCGGGCGCTGGGGCATGAGCCGCCGCGCTATGGGCATGTCCCTATGATTTTGGGTGATGATGGCGCGCGTCTCTCAAAGCGCCACGGTGCCGTCAGCGTCATGCAGTACCGTGAGCAGGGCTTTCTGCCGGAGGCGCTGCTGAACTACCTGGTGCGGCTGGGATGGTCGTCGGGCGACCAGGAGATCTTCTCTCTGGATGAGATGATCAGCCTGTTTGATATTGGCGATGTCAACAAGGCCGCCTCTACCTTTAATACAGAAAAGCTGTTATGGCTGAATCAGCACTATATAAAAGCGGCCAGCCCCCTGCGTATTGCACACCTGCTCAGCCCGCATATCGGCAGACTGGGCATAGACCCCATCAACGGCCCCAACCTGGTAGAGGTGGCTGAAGCGCAACAGGAGCGAGCCAAAACGCTGGTTGAGATGGCCGACATCAGCGCCTTCTTCTACCAGGATTTTGAGCAGTTTGATGAGCAGGCAGCCAAGAAAAACCTAAGGCCCGCTGCCCGTGAAGGGCTGGAGAAGATGCGGGAAGCGCTGGAGGCACTGGATGACTGGAGCCCCGAAGCGCTGCACCAGGCGGTCGTGGATGTCAGCGACAAGCTGGGGCTGAAGATGGGTAAAGTGGCGCAACCTTTGCGGGTGGCAGTCGTTGGGCGCGCGGCCTCTCCCGGCATTGATGTGACCCTCTACCTGGTTGGCCGTGATGCCTGCCTGAGGCGCATTAACATGGCGCTTGAGTTTATTCGGCAGCGTGAGCAGGGCTGAATCCACCCCACCGCTAAGTGGCGGCTATCTGACCCCTAAAGGAGACCCTCTGCACCATGAGTGAGACCGAAACCCCAGCCCCTTCAAACTTTATCCGCAATATTATCAATGCGGATCTGGCGGCAAACAAGAATGAGGGCAGGGTACACACCCGCTTTCCGCCTGAGCCTAATGGCTATCTGCACATTGGCCATGCCAAATCAATCTGCCTCAATTTCGGGATTGCCAGGGACTACAACGGGCTGTGTAACCTGCGCTTTGACGATACAAATCCGCACAAAGAGAATACGGAGTATGTGGATGCAATCAAAAGGGATGTACAGTGGCTCGGGTTTGATTGGGATGACCGGCTCTACTTCGCCTCTGATTACTTTCAGCAACTGCATGACTATGCGGTAGCGCTGATCAAAAAGGGCAAGGCCTATGTCTGCGATCTGAGTGCAGATGAGATCAGAGAGTACCGGGGCACATTGACAGAGCCGGGCAGGGCAAGCCCCAACCGGGATCGTTCAGTGGAAGAGAATCTGGCACTGTTCGAGCGGATGCGGGCAGGTGAATTTCCAGATGGGGCAAAGGTGTTGCGCGCCAGGATTGACATGGCCTCCCCCAACATGAACATGCGCGACCCTGCCATCTATCGTATTCGCCGTGGCGTCATTCACCATCAGACCGGCGAGGAGTGGTGCATCTACCCGATGTATGACTTTACCCACTGCCTCTCCGATGCCATCGAGGGGATCACCCACTCCCTCTGCACACTGGAGTTTGAAGACCACCGCCCACTGTATGACTGGTTTCTGGATACATTGCAGACACCCCATCACCCCCAGCAGATAGAGTTCTCGCGGCTCTCACTACAGTACACCATCACCAGCAAACGCAAGTTGACACAGCTGGTGGAAGAGGGGCATGTGCATGGCTGGGATGACCCGCGCATGCCCACCATTGCAGGGCTGCGCAGAAGAGGCTACACACCGGCCTCGCTACAGATGTTCTGCGAGCGCATCGGAGTCACCAAGGCCGATAACACGGTAGAGATGGCGCTGCTGGAGAGCTGCATCAGGGAGGATCTGGACAGAAATGCCATGCGCCGCATGGCCGTGCTGCACCCGCTGAAAGTGGTGATCGAAAACTACCCGGAAGGGAGGGTGGAACTGCTGAATGCTGCCAACCACCCAAAGGATGAGAGCAGGGGAGAGCGCAAGATCCCCCTGTCACGCGAGATCTATATTGACGCCAATGACTTCCGTGAAGAGGCCTCGCGAAAGTTTAAGCGCCTGGTTGCTGGTGGCGAAGTCCGGCTACGCAATGCCTATGTGATACGCTGTAATGAAGTGATCAAGGACGGGCATGGCGAGATCGTAGAGCTACGCTGTAGCTATGACCCCGACACACTGGGCGCCAACCCGGAGGGACGCAAGGTCAAAGGCGTTATCCATTGGGTCTCGGCCCGGCACGCCCTGCATGCTGAGATACGGCTCTATGACCGACTGTTCACACACCCGGCGCCGGATGCTGCCAACGAGGGCAAGGATTTCACTGCATATCTGAACCCCGACTCACTGCACACACTGACCCGCTGCTATGTAGAATCCAACCTGGCAGATGCTGCGCCTGGCGAATCGTTCCAGTTTGAGCGTGAAGGCTACTTTTGCCTGGATGCAGAGGGTTCAACCGAGGGCAAACTGGTGTATAACCGAACCGTTGGCCTGCGGGATAGCTGGGCCAAAATCGAGCAGAAGAACTAGTGCTGACAGCGGGTGCAATAAAAAGTGGAACGCTGGCCAATAACCCGCCGCACAATGGGATGGCCGCACCTCAGGCAAGGGTTCTTTTCACGGCCATAGACCTGAAGTTTTTGCGCAAAATACCCCGCGCTTCCATCCTCATGCTGAAAATCCTTTAGCGTAGTGCCACCCTGGGCAATCGCCTCCTGCAATACCTGCTTAATCTCTTCTGCAAGATGCAGATAGCGTTTTAATGCGATGCAACAACCTGGGCGAGCCGGATGGATGCCCGCACGAAACAGTGATTCACTGGCATAGATATTACCCACCCCAACAACCACCTTGCTGTCCATGATAAAGTTTTTTACCGCCAGCTTGCGATTACGCGACAAGCGATAGAGATGCCCTCCATCAAATTCGCTGCCCAGTGGCTCAGGCCCGAGATGCTGAATCAGCTTGTGCCTGGCCGGATCATCCGCTGTCCAGAGCAGTGCGCCAAACCGGCGAGGGTCGTGCAGACGCAGAGACCTTTCACCCAGCAGAAGATCAACATGATCATGTGGCCCGGGTTGAGAGTCCACAGGCAAGATGCGCAGGCTGCCCGACATGCCAAGATGAATAATGATGGTGCCCTCTGTCAGGCGCAGAAAAAGGTATTTTGCCCGCCGCTCAACAGCCAGAATCTGCTGCCCCGGCAGGGACTTTTTTAATCGCTGCGGTATTGGCCAGCGCAGGCGCGGCTGCCGGATGATAATACGCTGAATGGTTCTGCCCAGCAGGTGGGGTTCGATACCGCAGCGGGTCGTTTCAACCTCTGGCAGTTCAGGCATGAATCATGGTGTTTCAGTTTTATTGACAAAGTCATCTGCCTGCGCCATCAGATGATGATGAAAACCATTGCTGATCAGATGCAGTTGATCACCAACACGCACATAACGCCTGAACTGTACAGGTTCATTGCCCCCTATCTCCAATCTTGTCTCATTCAGTTGCAGATGGATGGGGGCCGGGTCAAGCCCAAACTCTGCCAGTTGCGCCTCCGGCAGGGCAAACCGGCTGAAACTGCGGGTTGTAGTTATATCCAGCAGTTGCCTGATGCGCTGCTCATCGGCTGGTTTTTTAAAGGGGCTTCTCATTTGCCACCTGCCCTGCACGCGCTCCATGACCAAATCACGGCCACGGTTATCACTGATGCGAATAAAATCGACCTCTTCAGGCTTAAGATTTGTCAGTGGAATCTTCTCAGCAGCCTGCTTTATGCCCGGCTCAAAATAGGCAACCAGTGCCAGCAACAAAACCAGCCCGAACAGACCCAGATTGACCGCTTTGCGATTCATGCCGTGGTCACCTTCGCCTTCTGCGCCACCAGACTGTCACCCCTGTTGCCATCAGCCCCAGCGGCAGCACCATTAGGAATCCAAAGCCAATGACAAGCGTTGCAGCATGTGAAAGGTTCAGACTCAGATCAGGGGCTGTTTTGGCCGGAATATTGAGCAGGCGATCTTCCCGGGTCAGCCAGCGTATCAGGTTCAACCCCAGGTTAAGATTGCCGCCATTTCCCAGATAGGCATTGGAGAGAAAATCACCATCACCAACCACCAGGATGCGTTGCTGCCGCGTGGTGGTTCCCTCTCTGATCTCACGCACCAGGGCGATACCGATGTGCAGTGGCCCGGCCTCTTCACCCGATGCGGGATCACGACTTACCTCGCCTTTTATTGGGCCTGTCTCATTCCAGGTGCGTGGCAGCGTGGTCAGTAGCGGTGTCGCTTGCCATTGGCTGTTGGTGACGCTGATTGCCGCAGCGTACGGGTAGATCGTCAGCAGTTCAAATCCCTGGGTTGCCGGGTGTTGAGGATAGTCTGGCACGATGGCCACTGCGGGATCCTTGATTTTTACCGCACTGGCATTGGCATCCACGATCGTTCCTGGCAAAAACCGGATGCCCAACTCTTTTGCCAATGGCTCCAACCCATGCTGCCCGCCGGGGTCGGACAGCCAAAGCAGGTTGCCACCTCTTGCAACGAAATCGCCGATCTGCTCCACCTCGCTGGGCAGGTAAGCAACCCGTGGCGATGCAATGATCAACAGGCTGGTGTTACTGGGGATCTCTGCCGCTGTAACAATATCCAGCGGTTGCAGCTGGAAACCTTTGCGTTTCAACTCTTTGCCAAAGTCACCCAGATCAAAGTTGGCCGCCCCCGCCAGGTTGCGCTCACCATGCCCTGTTATGGGCGCCAGCCAGTGCGCCTGCTGTTGTGCCAGACGCTGTATGGCATTGCTCAGCGCCTGTTCAGTGATCTGTCGCAGAGTCTCGCTGCGTCCCTGGTACTCCAGCAGCAGTTCACCCGACAGGGTGATGCCAAGCTGGCGCACCTGCTCCGGGTGTCGTTCCGGGTTTACGAAGAGCAGCTCAATATCCGGTTTATAGCGCTGGTAGCGTTCAATAATCTCACGGATTCCCTGTCGCAAAAGAGGGTTTTCAGGGGCAAAACTGGTGATACGAAGCGGAGAATCGAGCCGTGCCAGCATCTGCTGACTCGTCTCTGACAGAGTATTGCGCGCCGCCGCACTCCAGTCCCACTGGGCATCATAGCGCAGGCTGAGCCAGGCAATCAGCCCTGCCGCCACGAATAGCAGAAGGTGAAAGAGCAGGCTCTCCAGGCGTGTGGCTATTCCCTGTATCATGGTTGGGTACGCAGTGACTCAAGCCTGCGCGTGGCAAGAATCAAGCTGATGCCAATGCACAGCATGAAGTAGATCAGATCGCTGCTGCGCACCAGGCCACTCAGCAGTCGATCAAAATGGGTCGGCATGGCAATCCAGGCAAACAGTGCGCTGCCTCTGCCTTCGGCTCCTGCTGCCAGATTGATCAGCCAGAGAAACAGCAGGAGACCATAGCTGCCCACTGCCGCCACGACAGGCTGGGGGGAGAGTGTAGAGAAGTAGAGCCCGATGGCCGCCGCTGCGGCGAGCACCAGACCAAGGCCAAGCAAGCCGGCTGCCAGCCGCCCCAGATCAAGTTCGCCACCGGCCAGCAGGGAGAGCGCCATCACTGCGCTCATCGACAGAATGACGCCCAGCATGGCCAGCAGCCCAAGATATTTCCCCAGCACAATCTGGTAGATGGAGAGGGGCGCAGAGAGCAGCAGGCTAAAGGTGCCACTGCGCAGCTCTTCACTGATCAGGCGCATAGAGAGCAGTGGAACCAGCAGCAGGGCGATAATGGCAACATTACCCAGCAGCGGCACGACAATCAGATCCGTCAGCCCCGGCGCGCTCTCCATGCTCGCAAGGCGCGGCTGAAGACGGGTAAAGTTTTCGATCTGGACCAGAAACAGCCAGGCGAGAATGAACTGCATCATCGCCAGCAGGCTCCAGGCCAGTGGTGAGAGAAACAGGCTGCGCAGCTCGCGTCCGGCAATGGTCAAAATCATCCCCCCTGCTCCCCGCTGGTGATGCGTACAAAGATCTGCTCCAGCCCCGGCCGCTCCGGGACAAGCTCCTCTACTCCCCAGCCGGCCATGACCAGCTGCTCAGCCAGGCTGCTGGCGCTCGGACTGGTCTCATCCAGATGCAGGCGGTACTGCCCCTGCGCCAGTTGATCGGCAGAACGGATACCCGGCATCGCGGCAATGGCTGCCAGCTCTGGTGGCCGGGCTAGTCGAACCAGCAGGGAGCTGCCCGACTGGCAGGTATCCTGCTTCAGGCTGGCGGTGTAGGCCTGTTCACCCCGGTGCAGAATCAAGACGCGGCTACAGGTGGCCTGCACCTCTGGCAGGATGTGGGTTGAGAGGATCACCCCTCGCTCATGACCCAGGTTACAGATCAGGCTGCGGATCTCACGGATCTGGATAGGGTCGAGCCCCACGGTCGGCTCATCCAGAACCACCACCATCGGATCGTGCACAATGGCCTGGGCAATGCCTGCCCGCTGCTGATACCCTTTAGAGAGATTTCCAATCAGGCGCCGGCCCACCTCATCCAGTCCGCAGCGGCTCTTGGCAACTGATACCGCCTCATCCACCGCAGCACCAGAGATACGATGCAGCCGGGCGCAGTAGCGCAGATACTCATCGACCGTCAGTTCAGGATAGAGCGGCGGATTCTCCGGCAGATACCCCAAAGCGCGCTTGGCCCGAATCGGATCGGTTTGCAGTTTCACTCCATTGAGCCAGATATGGCCTGCACTGGGGGCAAGATTTCCGGCAATCATGCGCAGGGTGCTGCTCTTGCCGGCACCATTTGGACCCAGCAGCCCCAAAACTTCACCGGGATACAGCTCAAAGCCAAGAGCGCGCACCGCGCAGTGGTCGCCGTAATAGCGGTACAAGCCTTCCGTTTTTATCAATGGTTCCATAATGCCAAAAATACAGGGTTTGACAGGTAGGCGGCAAGTCAGCTTGAGCAGGTCACTGCTAACACCTCCCCCATGCACTTGGCCAGGAGATGAAGATCCTGCTTGCGGTAAAAACCGGGGCGCCAGACCAGGCTGATCTGGCGGTGCGGTCCCTGCTCCGAGAGTGGACGAAAGCTGATGCTGCTCTGTCTCATCCACTCTGAAGCGATGGCCATCTCGGGGATAAAGGTGATGCCCTGGCCACCGGCCACCATCTGAATCAGCGTGTAGAGGCTGGTACCCTGAAAGACGGCGCTGTAGTGCAGCTCCTGCAGATGGCAGGCAGAAAGCGCATGATCACGAAAACAGTGCCCCTCCTCCAGCAGCAGCAGCTCATCAATCGGGAGCGCCCTGGAGGCAATCGAACCACCTGTGCTCAATTTGTGGCTCTTGGGAAATGCCACCCAAAAATTCTCTTCCCAAAAAACCTCACTCTCAAGGCTGCCAATGTCATAGGGCAGCGCCAGGATTGCAGCATCCAAATCCCCTGTCGCCAGGCGCTCCAGCAGGCGGGCGGTTTGATCCTCCAGCAAAAACAGCTCCAATGCAGAGAAATGGTCGCGAATGCCGGGCAGTACCTGCGGCAACAGAAAAGGGCTGATAGTGGGTATCACGCCCAGCCGCAGGCGACCGCTCAGCAATCTGGCATCAGAGCGCGCAATATCAACCATTTCCGCCGCCAATCTAAGCAGCTGCTGGCTCTTTTCCAGCAGCTCCATCCCAAGCCGGGTGGGAATGACCTTGCGTTTGGTTCGCTCCAACAGCTTGGCATCAAGCAGCGTCTCTAACTCCTGAATGCCTGCACTCAAGGTTGATTGGCTGACAAAACAGCGCTCTGCTGCTTTGCCAAAGTGGCGAAGCTCGATCACGGCAACCAGATATTGAAGCTGGCGAATGGTAGGCAGGTTCATTAATCGAAAATACCGAACATAAAAATACAAAAAATCAATTAGATTGATTATGCCGCAACCACTAAGATTCATCCATAAATTAAGACCCGCTTTTTACAACCGCTCCAAAGGAGACGAAGATGAAACAGAAAAAACTGGCAGTCGTAGGCTGCGCACTGGCTATTGCTACAGGGGTGTCCGCAGCATGGGCAGCGCCCAAAAAGGAACCCATTCAACCCATCGCCCCGGTTAAAGAGATCAACCTGGCGGTGGCCGAGTTGGGCAAAAAACTCTTTTTTGATCCACGCCTCTCCAAGTCGGGCTTTATCTCCTGCAACTCCTGCCACAACCTGAGCATGGGCGGCACGGACAACATCAAGACCTCGATCGGCCACAAGTGGAATCAAGGCCCGATCAATGCGCCGACCGTGCTCAATTCCAGCCTGAACCTGGCCCAGTTCTGGGATGGCCGGGCAAAGGATTTGCAGGAGCAGGCAGGTGGCCCCATTGCCAATCCCGGAGAGATGGCTTTCACGCATGAGCTTGCAGTGGATGTGCTGCAATCCATTCCGGGCTATGTTGTTGAGTTCCAGCAGGTATTCGGCACTGACAAGATTGACATCAACGACGTGACCAAAGCCATTGCAACATTTGAAGAGACCCTGGTCACCCCGAATTCACGCTTTGATCAGTGGCTGCTGGGGGATGACAGTGCGCTAAGCAGCACCGAGCTGGCAGGCTACCAGCTGTTCAAGCAGAGCGGCTGTGTCGCCTGCCACAATGGCCCGGCCGTCGGTGGCACCTCTTATCAGAAGATGGGCGTGGTCGCACCCTATAAAACCACCAGCAAGGCGGAAGGCCGGTTTGCGGTAACAGGCAAGGATTCCGATCGCTTCAAGTTCAAGGTTCCAACCCTGCGCAATATTGAACTGACCTACCCCTACTTCCATGATGGTGAAGCCGCCACATTGACCGAAGCTGTCGATGTCATGGGCCGTTTGCAGCTGGGGAAAACCTTTACGGACGACGAGAAGGCAAAGATTGTCGCCTTCCTGAAGAGCCTTACAGGTGAACAGCCATCCTTCATGCTGCCGATCCTGCCGCCATCTTCTGATGCGACACTGCCACCAGCACCGTTCTAAAACAATGCGCGGCGTATAATCGTTGCGACAACCATGCTGGCCTGCGTCACTGCAGGCCAGCATCTCCTCTCAAGCTGCCGTGCCGCTGTAGCTGGGTGAAATACATCTTGTCCAGCGCACACCCCCCAGAAATGCATGAAATTTCCGGGTTAATTGATTAGACTGCCGGGCATGGAATTTTTTCGCCGCATAAATAGACGGAGACTACTCCAGTGGAGCCTGTTGCTCTCCCTGCTGTTGCTCTGCTCGCAGGGCGCAACACTGCATGTCCACAATCTGGATCACGGCCATGATGGGCATCTCCAACACACTCATACGACCGATGAAGGCGGTGCTCACACCCGTTTAAGCAAAGCCCACTATGCCCATGACAGATCGCACGCCGAGTATCATGACAACATTGTTTCAGAAGTCGAAGTTGCTCCCGAGGGGGTGTTGAAGAGCCTCTCTAGCAAGATACTTACATTAGCCCTGCTCGCCATCCTCTTTACACTATTGCTACCTGCCCCCTCGCGTCAGCTGCCTCACCGCCGCAGGGAGAGCAGGCTCATCCTCCATAGACACCATCTCCTCTCTCCGCCTTTACGGGCACCACCCTATTAATCCATCTGCAATACCCTGCCGGTTCGGTTAGCTGCTGCGCCGATCCGTTTCGCCATGCCTTTTGGGGAGTGGCTGAAAGCTGTTGAACCATCTTTATCAGGAGAGATCCATCCATGGATTTTCTGCAATTACGCCCATCTGCCGGGCGAGGGGGACTCTGGCCCCTGGGGCTGATAGTGCTTGCACTGCCTATCCTGGCGGCTGCGAAACCGTTAACCGAGTCCGTCAGCCTGCAACTGGGGCTGAACCAGCCGGATTTTATTCAACTTCTCGATAGCCGGATGGATGCGGCCCAAGGCAATCTGGTTACCAGAGAGACCTGGATCAACCCCGAATTTCAACTCTCCCGTGAAGAGGCCGGCGATGAGACGGAGACCGGCGTGTGGCTCTATCAGCGCCTGGATCTTTCAGGGCAGCGCCGCCTCAATCGTGATGCAGCCCGAGTGGGGCTGGGTGTCGCACAGGCAAACAACGAGGCGCAGCGGATCCGGCGTGCTGCTGAGATTCGGCAGCACTTCTACCGGGTGCTTTTCCATCAGGAGCAACAGCGGGTCTTCACCCATTGGGTCGCAAAATTCTCCGGGGTGGAGGCAGCCATGGAGAAGCGTGAAGCGGCCGGTGATCTCTCCGGTTACGACCGCCGCCGGATCAGCCGGGAGAGGGTGGCAACACTCTCCCGGCAGCGCCAGAGTGCAGCACAGCTTGAGGCGGCGCGGCAGCAGTTGCTGGGGATGATCAGTCTGGAAAGCGCCCGGATATTCAGCGCCGTGGAGGGGCAGTTGATCCCGGCAGAGTTACCGCCTCTCCCCACCGTGCTGGAAAACCTGGCACAACACCCGGGGCTGGTGCAGCGGCAACGTCAGGCTAAGGCCTCACGCCTGACGGCCCGTGCGGTCGCCCGCAGCCGTATCCCGGAGATCACCGTCGGCCTGGGACACAAGCGTCTCTATGCCCCGGGCAGCAGCGATTCCGGCCTGATGCTGAGTGCATCCATACCGCTGCCGCTGTTTGATCGCAAGCAGGGGGCGCGCCAACAAGCCGGGGCCGAAGCCCGCCGGGCGGAGAGTGAATATCAATTGGTGTTACGGCAGGCCCAGGCCCGGGTTCGTGCTGCGTGGCACAAGGCCGGTCAATTGCGTGACAATGCCCGGCTCTTTTCAGTGCAAAGCGTGGCCGCCTCTTACGAACTGGTGCGTATCGCAGAGACCTCGTACCACGCCAGCGAGATCGGTGTGCTGGAGCTGATCGATGCCTACCGCAGTGCCCTGGAGGCAGAGATCACCGCCCTGCAACTGGCGCTGGAGGCCCGCCTGATACGTATTGAGCTGGATGAGATGACAGAGGGTGTTATGCAATGAAAAAGATGATTATACCGGGCGCAGTGCTCTCCCTGCTGCTTCTGGCAGGCTGCAACGATCACAACGGCAGCCACAGCCATGACAATGAACCGGGCCATGCTGCAAAGGATCATGCGCCGGATGGCGCCATTGATGATGAGATGAGCGATTTTAGCGGCATCGAAATGGATGACGGGCAGAGCCACGACAGCCATCATGACCATGGTGGGGGCGATACCACCATCACAATCACCCATTTCAGTGAATCCACAGAGCTGTTTGTGGAGTTTCCGGCCTTTGTAGTGGGGCAGGAATCCCCTTTTGCTGCGCATCTCACGCGCCTTGATAGCTTCAAACCCGTTGCCAGTGGCAGCGTCACCGTGACCCTGCGTGGCGGCGGTGTGGCAGACGAGGTGTTTCGTGTGGATGCGCCCAGCGTCCCCGGCATCTTTCGCCCGGTGGTTCTGCCCATGCACCCGGTAACCCGCCAGGTCACACTGCACCTGCAAGGGGAAGGGCTGGATGTTGTCCACAAACTGGGGGAACAGACCGTCTATCCCTCCCAGGCTGTAGCAGTGGCTGAAACAGAGCCGCAGGAAGCGCCCGACGATGCCATCGCTTATCTGAAAGAGCAGCAGTGGCAGGTGGACTTTGCATTGGCAGAGGCCACCATGGGCGAGTCACGCGCCAGCATTCAGGCCACCGGCACACTGCGCCCCCGTGCAGATGGCGAGGTCTACCTGAGTGCAACCAGCGCCGGACACCTGCAGCGCAAAGGCAGCTTTCCCTACCCCGGCATGCAGGTCGAACGCGGCCAAATACTGGCCACCATTGCACCGCGCCTTGGCACCGGGGGGGATCTGGCCACCCTGAAAGCCGCCCGGGACAAGGCCCGTTCAGAGTACCAGCTGGCCAGGCGCGAACAGTCACGATTGGCAAAGCTCTGGAGAGAGAAGGCGGTTGCGCAGTATCGTCTGCATGAGGCCGAAAGCGCCGAAACCGTGGCGAAGGCCGAATGGGATGCTGCCGAGCGCCGCTATGCTCAAAGTATCGGTGGCAAGCAGTCCGGCTCCGGCATCCCGATCCTGGCCCCCATCGATGGCCTGCTGGCCCGGGTGGATGCCGCTCCCGGTCAGTATCTGCATGAGGGGGACAGCCTGTTTCACATCGTCAGCGTTGACCGGCTGTGGCTGGAGGCCCGCATCGCCGAGGCCGATATCAGCGCACTGCAACGCCCCAGCGGCGCCTGGTTCACCCTGGAGGGGTTTGGGGAGAGCTTCAACACCTTCGAGCTGGATGGCCGGTTGGTGGCGCTGGGCGGTGCTATTGATCCGGTAACACGCACGGCACCACTGATTTTCGAATTCAAAAACCCGGACCAACGCCTGCGCACCGGCATGTTCGCCAATGTGCGTATCTATACCGGCAGCACCGCCCGGGGCGTGGTGGTTCCCACCTCTGCGGTCTTCGACGATGGTGGGCAGCAGGTGGTCTATGTGATGCTGGGGGGCGAATCCTTCCAGCGCCGCATAGTCCGGCTGGGGATTCGTGACGGTGAGCGGGTGCAGATCAAAAGCGGCGTGGAGGCTGGCGAACGGGTTGTCAGCCGTGGCGCCTATCTGGTTCGCCTTGCTTCCGCTTCACCTGCGGAAGCCGGTCACGGCCATGCACATTAACAGGGGTTGATCCAGCGCAGGGACGGATAAATTCGCCCCTGCATGGTTCTGTTCCCCCGTGGTAAATATTTTTGGTTCCTGGCCCGGGTCAGGAGAGGGTAAAAAATGATTACACCCACCATACGCTGGTCTCTGGAAAACCGGCTCTTTGTCATCGCCGGTGCGCTGTTGCTGCTGCTCTGGGGCGGTTATGAGACCACCCGTATGCCGGTGGAGCTCTTCCCGGATCTGACCGCACCCACGGTCACCATTGTCACCGAGGCGCACGGCATGGCGCCCAAAGAGGTGGAGACCCTGGTCACCCTGCCGATCGAAAGTGCACTCAATGGCGCCTCCGGCGTGCGCCGTGTGCGATCCAACACCCAGGTCGGTATCTCCGTGGTCTATGCAGAGTTCAAGTGGGGTACCGATATCTATCAGGCGCGCCAGATTGTTTCGGAAAAACTACAGGCAGTGAGGGGGACGCTACCACCCGATATTCCACCCCCGGTACTGGCCCCGGTGGCGTCAGTCATGGGTGAGATCATGTTTATTGCGCTGAAGTCAGATCGCCACAGCGCCATGGAGCTGAAAACCACCGCAGACTGGACCCTGCGCCGCCGCCTGCTGGCGGTGCCCGGTGTGGCGGAGGTGATTCCCAATGGGGGAGAGAGCAAACAGTTTCAGGTGCTGATCAAACCGGAGCGGCTTGCCGCCTACCGGGTCACTCTCGATGAGGTCACCCGTGCGCTGCGAGCCACCAACCGGAACGCCTCCGCCGGGTTTTATACCGAGGATGGTCAGGAGTACCTGATCCAGGGTCTGGGGCGGATAGGCTCGCTTGCGGATATCGGCAATACCCTGGTGGCCATGCGCGGCGGCGAGCCGGTGCTGGTGCGCCACCTGGCCGAGGTGAAGATCGGCCCCGCGCCGATGCGGGGGGCAGCGGCCCACAATGGCGAGGCGGCGGTGGTGCTGGGTATTCAGAAGCAGCCCGGCGCCAATACACTGGAGCTGACGGAGCGGCTGGACAGGGTGCTGGCCAATATCCAGGCCTCACTGCCCGCAGGGATGAAGATCGAAAGCCACCTCTTTCGTCAGGCCGACTTTATCTCGCTCTCTATCGACAACCTGCTGGCGGCGCTGCTCGATGGTGCCGTTCTGGTGACCGCCATTGTCTTCATCTTTCTCGCCAGTGGCCGCGCTACCGCCATCACCCTGGTGGCGCTGCCGCTCTCCCTGTTGGCGGCGTTACTGGTACTCAAGGCGATGGGGGCCACCATCAACACCATGACCCTGGGGGGGCTGGCCATCGCCCTGGGCGCGCTGGTGGATGATGCCATCATCGTGGTGGAGAACATCGTGCGGCGCATGCGTGAAAACCAGCGCAGGCCGGAGCAGCAGCAAGCCCCGACCCTGCAGGTGGTGCTGGAGGCGACGCGCGAGATCCAGGCCTCGATTCTCTTCGCCACCATTATCATCATGCTGGTATTTCTGCCGCTCTTCTTTCTCAGCGGAGTGGAGAGCCGCCTGATGCAGCCCCTGGGTCTGGCCTATATCGTCGCCCTGGCCGCCTCGCTGCTGGTGGCGATTACGGTGACGCCGGTGCTTTGCAGTCTGTTCCTGAAACGCTCCCGCATGGTTATCGGCGGCCACGAAACCAAGCTGGTGATCTGGCTTAAAAAAGGCTACGCAGTGGTGCTGGATGCCACCATCCGCCGCTGGCGGATCATCGCCTTTCTCTCCCTGCTGGGGCTGCTGGCCACCGTCATGGCCCTGGGATCGGCAGGGCGCTCCTTCCTGCCCAATTTTAATGAAGGCAGCCTGACCGTCAGTGCCGTAACCCTACCGGGGAGTTCGCTGGAACAGTCCAATCTGCTGGGCCAGCGGGTCGAGAGGATTCTGCTCTCCCATCCAGAGGTTATCACCACCGCCCGCCGCACCGGACGTGCCGAGCTGGACCCCCACGCCCAGGGCATACACGCCTCGGAGATCGAGGTCAGCCTGAAGATGAGAGAGCGCAGCAAGGAGGCCTTTCTCGCTGCACTGCGCGCAGATTTCACCACCCTGCCGGGGATGAATATCGTCATTGGTCAGCCCATCTCCCATCGCATTGACCACATGCTCTCCGGCACACGGGCCAATATCGCAGTGAAGATCTTTGGCCACGATCTCTATCAACTGCGCCACCTTGCGGAGCAGGTCAAAGGGATTGCCGAAAAGGTGCCGGGGGCAGTGGATGTCGCCGCCGAGCAGCAGGCCGACATTCCGTTTCTTAGCGTGAGGTTCAAACGCGACGCCATTGCCCGCTACGGACTCACCGTGGGAGAGGTGGCCGAGGTGATTGAAACCGCGTTCTACGGCCAGTCGGTCTCAAGGGTGCTGGAGGGCGAGGCCAGTTTTGATCTGATCGTGCGCTATGATACCAGGGTGCTGGATACCTTCGATGCAGTGCGCAGCACTCTGATCACCACCCCTTCAGGGGCGCAACTGCCACTGCACAGCCTGGCCGAGGTGCGTAAAGATCGCGGCCCCAACGCCATCAGCCGTGAAAATGTGCAGCGCAAGATCGTCGTGATGGTCAATGTGGCCGAACGCGACCTGGGTGGGGTGGTCGATGAGATTCGCAATGCCGTGGCGGCCCAGGTGGAGCTGCCCGGGGGCTACCACATCGAGTATGGTGGTCAGTTCGAAAGCGCGGAAGAGGCCGCCCGTACCCTGGCGGTGCTGGGGGCTGTTGTCGTTGTCTTCATGTTTCTGCTGCTGTTCGTCGCCTTTCACTCAGCGCGGGATGCCTTTCTGGTCATGCTCAATCTGCCACTGGCGCTGATGGGTGGCGTGGTGGGCATGTACCTCTCGGACGGCATACTCTCTGTCGCCACGCTCGTCGGTTTTATCACCCTTTTTGGCATTGCCACCCGCAACGGCGTCATGCTCATCGCCCATATCCATAACCTGGTGGAGCACGAACAGATACGTGATGCCCATGAGGCGGTGCGCCGAGCCGCCATTGAGCGGCTGATCCCCATTCTCATGACTGCGCTGGCCGCCGGCCTTGCCCTGGTGCCGCTGGCATTGAGCGCCGGACAGCCCGGGAGTGAAATCCAGGCGCCCATGGCCGTGGTGATCCTGTGGGGACTGCTGAGCTCAACCCTGCTCAATATGATTGTTGTGCCGGCCCTTTATCTGCGCTTTGGCGCTCAGTCAAAGAGGGATTGACGGGCGCTCTCTGAGCCGCAGATAAACGCAGGTGAGCAGAGATCTTCATCTCTGCTCACCTGCGGCGCTGGCTATTTCTTCACTACCGCATATCCGCCAGCTTCCCCCTGGAGAACCAGGCAAACAGTGTTGGCAGCACAAACAGGGTCAGAAAGGTTGCGGTGATCAATCCGCCGACGATCACTGTGGCCAGAGGCCTCTGGATCTCGGCCCCAACGCCGGTTGAGAGGATCATCGGAATCAACCCCAGTGCGGAGGTGATGGCGGTCATCAATACCGGGCGCAGGCGTGAGGTCGCACCACTGAAAATGGCCTCATCCACGGAGAGACCATCAACAATACGTTGATTGATGCTCTCCACCATCACCACGCCATTGAGTACCGCCACCCCAAACAGGGTAATAAAGCCGATGGAGCTGGGTACCGACAGGTATTGGCCGGAGAGGTAGAGCGAAAAGACCCCGCCAATCACCGCCAGCGGTACATTGACCAGGATCAGCAGCGCCTGCCCCACCGAGTTGAAGGCGAAGTAGAGCAGCAGCGCAATCAGCGCCAGGGAGAGCGGCACCACCATGCTGAGCCGCTTCTGCGCCCGCTGCTGGTTTTCAAACTGGCCACCGATATTGACCGAGTAGCCCGCTGGCAGCGGCACCTGCTCGGCAATCGCCTGGCGGATATCGGCCACCACGCTGCCCATGTCACGCCCCTGCACATTGGCCTGGATCACCACCCGCCGCTGCACATCATCACGGCGCACCTGCGGCGGCCCTGACTCGATGCTGACCTGGGCAACATCACCCAGCCGCACCCAGGGGCCGGTGGGGGATTGCAGACGCAGTTCGGCAATCGCATCCGGGTTGCTGCGGAAGGGGTGGTCGATACGCGCATAGATGTCATAACGCTCGTTGCCGTTGATGATCTGCCCGGCCTCATGACCACCCAGCCCATCCCGCACCACGGCCATCACATCACCCACCGCCAGTCCATAGCGGGAGAGCTGCTTGCGGTCAGGCCGCACCACCAGCTGCGCCTCTCCGGAAATCTGCTCCATCGCAACATCCCTGGCCCCTTCAATGCCCTGCACCACCTTCTCGATCGCCTGTCCCTGCTCCGCCAGCACCTTGAGATCGGGGCCGAAGAGCTTGATCGCCAGCTGCGCCTTGACCCCTGAGAGCAGCTCATCCACCCGCGTCGCAATCGGTTGCGAGAAGTTCAGCAGCAGGCCGGGGTGCTGCTCCAGTTTCTGCTCCATCAGACCCTGCAACGCCTGTCGAGTGGTGGCGCTGGTCCACTCAGCCACCGGCTTCAGGCCGATGTAGATCTCAATATTGTTGACCGGCTCCGGGTCGCCGCCGATCTCCGGGCGGCCGATCCGGCTCAGCGCATAGGTGACTTCGGGAAACTCCAGCAGCATCGCCTCCAGTTTGGGGGCCACCTCAATGGTGGTCTCCAGGCTGGATGAGGGTGCCAGTGTGATGCGCAGGTTGATGGTTCCCTCCTCCAGCTCCGGGACAAATTCCGTACCCAGCTGGGGCAGCACGGCAAGTGCCGCCCCTACCAGGATTACGGCGCAGCCAACCACCACTTTTGGTAGCCGTAGCGCCAATTTCAGGCCCCATCTGTAGAGCATATCCAGCGGCTTCAGAACAATACTCTCCCTCTCCCTCACGCCACGCCGAAACAGGTAGCTGGCCAGGGCC
>WFXD01000021.1 GCA_015490795.1 Gammaproteobacteria bacterium | reverse complement strand
TCATAGGTAACATTCAAATCACCACTGACCATATTTTCAGCTGCAATAGCCCCCTGTTTCCAGGCCCTGAGCCACCCGGATTGAGCATTCGCGGCAACCAGTGATTCAGCTGGGAGTTGAGCTACATCACCTGCGGCAAAGATATTCTGGTGGTTTGTTCTCAGACCGGCATTGACGATGATACCCCGATCTGTTTTCAGGTCGGTCGATCCCAGGGCGTCCAGTACAGGCTCCTGCGGCGCAGCAACGACCAACATATCTGCTGCTATTTTGTTGCCACCTGTAACCACAACGCCGCGAAGCGTGCCTCCATCCTGTTCCAGAAATTCAATTTTGGACTGTTTTACCACAGTGATCTTCTCTTGACTCAACCGCTGTTCAAGAATATTTGCAGCAACAACATCCAGGCTCTGACCCAGCAACCGCTCTTCAGGAATAACAAGCGTGCAGTTGATGCCCAGATTGCGCAGCCCTTTCAGCGCCCCAAATGCCTGGTAACTTGACCCAAAAACAACGGCATCTCTTACCCTGTCAATCGCCAGGCCTGGCGCCTGAATATCTTCTAATCTATCCATATAGAGAACACCGGCGCTCTCTCCTCGATCACAGGCAAGGCGCGCCGTTCTCACTCCTGAAGCAATCAACATCTTGTCAAAGGAGAGCACCTCACTGGTATCCAAAAGCGCTGTCTGGTCATGTGTGCGAATCTCTTTTACTTTCGCACCCATCTTAAACTTGATACCAAGCTCAGAGAGCCGCTCTTTCTCTTTTGAGGCACTCTGTGCCGCATCCACTTTGCGGCCAAACAGTTCACCAAGCATTGGCCGTGCATAAAAGGGGTTCTGCTGCTCTTCAACTATAGTGATCTCACTATCTGCTGATTTTCTGTGGATCGCCTTCGCCGCTCTTCTGCCTGCAACGCCAGAGCCTAGAATGAGATATCGCGTCATAACAGTTCTCTCCTCATAATTCTATCTGTTTTGCCATTCCAGGCTTGTGCCCTTTATCCGCATCTTTGCAGAACATATCGGAGCGGGCAATGCATCGACCTGTCAGCCACGTAAAACCGGACTGAAAGCGCCAAGCATTTGATTAACTGCAGATCAATCCGTATCGATGGGCTGCGGCTGGCAAAGGTTTGAATCATATACCGCCAAGCGCCCGCAACTTCCACAGCTGTATTCAATCTTGTCCAGCATGGATGAGCAGACATGCCTGGGATTATCTACAGTCTTTTTGCAAAACTCACACTCAAATGGGGTGCAGCCTTCAAACGGATGGCACATGTGTCCTCTGCCACTTGCCCGTTTATTGCATGTGGGGCAAACATACGTCTGTATGTGTTCACTCATATTGTTCAACCTCCAGGTTTGTAATCTCTTCGGGCAGTTGCTACTTAACGATTATAACGCCCTTCATATCCTGCCTTCGATGTATTTTACAGACATATTCAAAGACACCCGTTTGATCAAACACAAGCGTATACTCCTCGCCCACTCTCATATCCTGCGGTTTTTTCTTTGTCGGTGCGCCTGCTGGCCTTGCTCCATAAAAAGCCAGATTATGATCCGCACTATCATCATTCAACCATGTCACGCTGTCCCCAGCTTTAATGGTCAGCTCTTCAGGGGTAAAGAGCCAGTCTCGCATGCCCACCTTATACTCCGCACTCTGCAGTACCCCGCTTGTCAGCAAAGATAGTGCAAAAAGGGTTGGGATACCCCACCTGTTGAGAGCAGTCACCATATCAACCTCCTATCCGTTTGCAAGTAAAACCCGATTTTTTTTATCGGCCTCAGCTACAGATTATCAACATAATTGTTGTTATGTCAACTAGTGCAAAGGACTACTGCACCAATGCAATTGCCACTTTGCCAACGACATCTGATGCATACAGAAACAGCAATAAATAAGATAGACTACAAACCAGATTTATTCACCTCCATCAGCCGAGAAGCAAATGAGCATATACAGCTTTCGTAAACATGCCACGCATCAAATCACTGTAACAGCAATCATTGCCCTTTCAGCCTGCTGCGGCCTTGCCCAGGCTGATGAAAAAACAGCTCCGCAGGAACAGGAGCTTAGAGAGATAATAACAGGGTTAACCATAGAGGGTTTGTCGCTCAGCCTCTCCCCTGATCAGGCGCACGGGAATCTTCTCTCTGCTGGCTATCAGGCGCATCAGGGCACTGAACCAGGGCATGGAATCTATTGGAAGAATGAATCCAAGAGGTTGACCAAAAGAGTCCGTCTGAAAAGCAGTGACGAACGCATCTACCAAATACAGCTCTCATTTGCTGAAAAAAATGGAACACAGGCATGGCAACCCTTTCTTAATGAGATTAAAAACAACCTGGGCGCAGCCACTCATCTCTGTAAAAAAGCAACCGGGCAAGAGCTGGACTGCCTGCTACTCTCTGAATCACCAACCCAGCTAAGTGCAGAGATCACTACCAGTCAGGACAAAGGAGTCAATAGAGTAAGAGTGAGACTTGACCAGCGCACAAGAAAAATCAGCATCAAAAGCAACATGAGTTTTGGCTCTCCCAAAAATAGTGCTTTTCCAAATACCGATCAGCAGCCTGCCAAATGACAACCTGCAAGTGCCCGCAGAGAGAAAAAAAGGGCGTATCCACAGGATGGTAGAATGGTGGCTGGACACCGTTAACATGGCTGAATCTCAGGCATCTGCTTCCTGAATCACTGTCTGGTTTTTTTCAGAAAAAATGCCAGCAAGAGCACCATTTTTTTATTTAACAAGAAAATCAAGTAATTACACCTAAATTCCCGCTTTATTTTATGGGAATACTAAAGGCCTGGCATCTGTTCAATTGGCTTGAGATTAGATTGAGCAATGAATACAATGCCCCTTGATGGTTTGTGTCTATTTTAGGGTGCTGGCACAGTGGTAATGTGAAGTAGCTGTCGGCTGCGGCTCAGCGCATAACATTGAACGAATAACAATCAGATACTGAGGTACTTGTTAGATGAGAACAATTAGATATTGGCTTTTGGCAATGCTGTTTGCTCCCCTCAGCCTGCAGGCTGCAACCGTGAATGTTTGGGTGGATCCAGCAGATAGTGGCCCCTACAACATTAATGATACTTTTACCCTGAATATAATGGGCAACTGGGATGCAGAAATAGTTTCAGGGGCAGTTAATCTGGAGTTTGATCCAAATATTATCCAGGTTATAAGTGGGGAGCTGGAGGTATCCAGCTTTAACGACTGGAATGCGACGATAGATAATGCAGGCGGAATGATCAGCGAGATTGCCTTCATGAACCCTTTTGGGCTTGGTGCTGGCGAATACACGATAGCCAGTATTGTGATACAGGCAGTTGGTGGCGGCACCAGCCCCTTGACAGTATACGACGCTGAAAGCGAAATCGCTGACTGGTATGCTGGTTTTGATGGATCTGGGCAGCCTATCCCTATCGTATTTAGTAGCACGCCAGGCACTGTTAGCGTAAGTGCTGTACCATTGCCAGCTGCGGCATGGTTTATGCTGAGCGGTTTGGGGTTTCTTGCCTTCCGCCGCAGCCGCTCTACACAATCCTGAAACAATGGGATTGGCTCTGCTCATTTAGCAGACTCTAAACAGAGCATAAAAAAGCATTGGCCCACCCGGCATAAGCTGGGTGGGCTTTTTTATTTCTGGGGCTTTACTGAATACCTTGGAGTTAATCTTTTGACAAGATCAGTGAAAGTACGCAAAAAAGGCACCTCATGTTGTATGAGGTGCCTTTTTGCACCTAGTGCTCCATCAAGATTGCTACTGCTTTACCAACTGCAGCATCAACCCATTCAAGCGACTGACAAAGCTCGCCGGATCTTTCAACTGCCCTCCCTCGGCCAGCAGCGCCTGATCAAACAGGATTTTTGACAGATCGGCAAAACGCTCTTCATCCGGCTCACTATCCAGATGGTTAACCAGCGGATGGTCAATATTGATCTCCATGATCGGCTTGGTCGAGGGCGCCTCTTGACCCACGGATTTCAGCAACCGCTCAAGATTGGCACTCATATCGGTATCTTCAACCACCAGGCAGGCCGGGGAGTCGGTCAGGCGTGAGCTGACCCGCACCTCTCTGACCACATCATCACCCAGCGCGCTCTTTAGCCGCTCAATCAGCCCTGCATGCTCTTTGGCAACCTCTTCATGCTCCTTCTTCTCTTCCTGATCCTCCAGTCCGCCCAGATCCAGCTCGCCCTTGGCTACTGACTGCAACTTCTTTCCTTTGTACTCCATAAGATGGGATACCAGCCACTCATCCACGCGGTCAATCATCAACAGCACCTCGATGCCTTTTTTACGGAAGACCTCCAGGTGCGGACTGTGACGCGCCGCAGGCATGCTGTCCGCCGTGATGTAGTAGATTTTGTCCTGCCCCTCTTTCATGCGCTCAATATAGTCATCCAGCGAGACATTCTGCTCATCACCCTCATTATGGGTGCTGGCAAAACGCAGCAGGCCGGAGATACGCTCTCTGTTGGAGGCATCCTCTCCTGGCCCCTCCTTCATCACCTGGCCGAACTGCTCCCAGAACACGGCATATTTCTCAGCCTCTTTCTTGGCCATCTTCTCCAGCAGGCCCAGGATGCGTTTGATATTGGCAGTACGGATGCTGTCAATTTTACGGCTATGCTGGAGGATTTCACGCGAGACATTCAACGGCAGGTCATCCGAGTCCACTATGCCTTTCACAAATCGCAGGTAGTGGGGCATCAGCTTGTCTGCCTCATCCATAATAAAGACGCGACGCACATAGAGCTTTATCCCGTGCTTCTGATCCCTGTCCCACAGATCAAAGGGGGCACGCTTTGGAATATAGAGCAGTGACGAGTATTCATTGGTACCCTCTACCCGGTTATGGACATGCGCCAGCGGCTCTTCAAAATCATGCGAGACATGCTTGTAGAATTCGGCATACTCCTCCTCGGAGATCTCGGATTTGGGGCGCATCCAGAGGGCTGATCCTTTATTAACCACCTCATATTCAGGCGCCTCCTCCTTTTTCTCCTCCTCCTCACCAGGCGGTGCGGGATAGACCTCTTTGAGCATCTCAATCGGGATGGCAACATGGTCAGAGAACTTGCTGATCACAGAGCGCAGTCGATAACCCTCAAGAAACTCACTCTCATCCTCGCGCAGGTGGAGGATAACATCGGTTCCACGCCCAGGTTTATCCACCGTCTCCAGGGTATAGGTGCCTTTGCCATCTGACTCCCAACGCACACCATGCTCGGCACCCAGGCCGGCCCGGCGGGTAATCAACGTCACCCTGTCTGCCACGATAAAAGAGGAGTAAAAGCCCACACCAAACTGACCAATGAGCTGGCTGTCTTTAGACTGATCACCTGTCAGCGCCTCAATAAACTGCCGGGTTCCAGAGTTTGCAATCGTGCCAATGGTCTCTGTCACCTCCTGGCGGTTCATGCCAATGCCGTTATCAGAGATGGTGACCGTGCGTTTGTCTTTATCAAACTCGACCCGGATCTTCAGCTCAGGATCATCCTCAAACAGCGCCTCATCCGTCAACGCTTCAAAGCGCAGCTTCTCAGCGGCATCAGAGGCATTTGAGATAAGCTCGCGCAGAAAGATCTCCTTATTGCTATACAAAGAGCGAACCATCAGATTCAGAACCTGACTCACTTCTGCCTGAAAATCCAGGGTTTCCTTATGTGCTTCAACTGTCATGACCGTGCCAATCCTCCGGATATGTTGGTAAATGGGATGCAATAAATTTCAGGCAGACGCTGCCAGTGGCCTAAAGATGGGGGCAAGATCAAAATTTTCAATCACAAAGAGAATATCTCTACAGCCGGCCACATGGTTTATAAAAAAACATGTGGAATCAGCTGCTTGCTGGAGGCCAAGGAGGCTGTCGGGCTTAGACCTGAATCTGAGCCGCGCCAATATACTCTTTTTTATCCTGAATATGGAGAGATCTCCCCGTATCCTCTAAAATATTATTGTAAATGAGACTGATTCGCATTATCATGCGCAACAGAGTCACCAAGAGAGCCGATACAGGGAGATGGTGGAAACCTTTTGGTCTGAATTGAGAATTTAGCTACCTGTGGATTACCCCTATTGGCATGATATGAACAAACCAAACCATCAATCCAAGGCCCAGCCCATCCACTCTAAAGAGCAACAGGTCAGGCAGCTACATAGTCAGGATCTCTTCAAACACCACAAAGAGGTGGTGATTGAACATGCAGGCCAAGATTACCGACTGCGTATTACCCGCCAAAACAAGCTGATACTGACAAAATAGTTGCAACAATATGCAGCAACAATTTTTAGGGGCATCCTGCAAAAGGGAGAGGTGCCCCACTTCCTTAGAGTGGCGACCACCGCTGCCTGAGTTCACGCCAACCGTCTTGATTACACGCCAAGGCGTTGTTACGCTGTCAACAAAGGAAGCTCTCCACTCCAGCGGCTCTCGATAAAGGTCTTATTGCCGTTTGCCCTAAACTTGGCAAACCCACTCGAAATGCCTTTATCAGCGCAGTGTTACGCATGGTCGCCCAGGGGAAACCGGGAAACTTTAGCTGGCTCATTCACCCCTCACTAACACCATTGGATAAACTAAAATCCATTGACTCGCAGGTCCATACTCTGGAGAAAAATGATTGATCAATCGAGCGCTTGGGAGGTGTCTGCAAAACTCTGGAGGTGGTTCCTGGCAGCAGGCGCTTTAGGCAAGAATAAACATTTTGGGCCAATTTTTAACGCCACCAGGAGCCACCTGCGGAGTTTTTCAAGTTCCTCTTGAACGATCCACTTTGTGAAGAGGCCATTAACACAGCACGACGATTCAACCAACGGGCATCTCTCTTGTCTTGTTTGGCGAATTGCTCTTATCTCCGCTATTCTGATACGGGGCAACGTGCTTTTTTTGATTGAGTTGGAGAGATATTTTATGCAGTGCATGAGGCGAGACAGATGATGGATTTTGCGTGGGTCGCCATCGCACTGGGAGACGTTGCCTGGATCACCCTGGCTTTTTGCATGGGCTTTCTGGCAAGGATGATGAGCCTGCCACCATTGGTCGGCTTTCTGGCTGCCGGCTTTATACTCAATTACCTGGGCACCGCAAGCGGGGAGATGCTGCATAAACTTGCTGATCTGGGTATCACCCTGCTGCTGTTCACCGTTGGCCTGAAGCTGAACCTGAAGATGTTGCTGAGGCCACAGGTCTGGGCAGTGACCGTACTGCATACCTCAACCATCATTGCCCTCTTTGGAACCGCCATCTTTAGCCTGGCGATAATGGGCGTGCCGCTCTTCTCTGATCTGGATCTCAAGTTTTCACTGATGCTCGCCTTTGCCTTGAGCTTCTCCAGCACTGTGTTTGTGGTCAAGGTGCTGGAGGATAAAGATGAGATGAACTCCCTGCATGGGCGAATCGCTATCGGCATTCTGGTGATGCAGGATCTGGCCGCTGTTATCTTTCTGGCGGCATCGACAGGGGAGCTCCCCTCACTCTGGGCGCTACTGCTCTTTCTGCTCATCCCACTGCGACCGCTGCTGCACCATATTCTGCAACAAATAGGGCATGGTGAGCTGCTGATTCTATACGGTCTGGTTCTGGCATTGGGCGGTGCAGAGCTGTTCGAGCTGGGCGGAGTGAAAGATGATCTGGGGGCACTCATCATGGGGCTGCTGATCTCCGCCCACCCCAAATCGGTGGAGATGGCCAAAGCAATGCTGAGCTTCAAAGATATCTTCCTGATAGGCTTTTTCCTCTCCATTGGCATGTCGGGCCAGCTCTCGCTGGAGGTGCTGATAATCGGGCTACTGCTGGTGCCCTTTATCTTTATTAAATCAGCACTCTTTTTTGCACTGATGACCCACTTTAAGCTGCGGGCACGAACCGCTCTGTTGGCCTCTTTGAACTTGACCAACTATAGTGAATTTGGCCTGATTGTCGCCGCAATTGGAGTAAGCAGTGGCTGGATGAGCGCCGAATGGCTGGCTATTATCGCCATTGCCCTCTCGCTCTCCTTTGTTGTCGCTGCACCATTAAACAGTGGAGACAACAGAATCTATGGCGCATACAGGAATTTCTGGCTGAAGTTTCAAGGTGAAAAACGGCTGCCAGATGACATGCTGCTGAATACCCAGGGTGCAACAATCGCCATCTTTGGCATGGGCAGGGTGGGCAGCGGCGCTTACAACAGAATGCGTGAACTCCATGGCGATACCGTGGTGGGTATCGACTTTGATGCAGAGTTGGTTAAAAGACTTCAGATGAAGGGGAGTAAGGTCTTACATGGGGATCCCAGTGATGCCGACTTTTGGGACAAGATAGAGCAAGATCACGGCATTAATCTCATCATGCTGGCACTGCCAAATCTTGGCGCCAACCTGGATGCACTGGAACAACTGCAGGAAATATCCTTCCCTGGGCGCATTGTGGCAACAGCAAGATACTCCGATGAAGAGGATCTGCTGCTTCAGGCAGGCGCAACCACTGTCTTCAACATCTACACGGAGGCCGGCGCCGGATTTGCTGAACACGCCATCAGGTCTGATACGCCCTGACCAGCCGACGCCCTGGCATGCCTGACGTTTTTTACCGGCAAGTCAAAGATGCTCAAGCATTTCTGGTTTCGGCAACGATTGCCAGCTTCTTTCTGTAGGTGCTGATAGCATGATCAGCCAGTGTCTTTTTCCATGGCAGTTTCTTGATTATGACACCCTTTATTCGATACAGGATGCTCACGGAATATAGCAGCTTGACATTGTTATAATCACCATTGGCACAATTTGTCAGGTAGCGCATATTGCCGCCATGAAGGTAGCCTCCAAAAGAGGATAAGAGCCGTTTTCTAATGGCATCTCCAACCTCTGGAATATATTGAAGCACCCAGGCAATTATGGTGATGGTTTCCGCGCCGGGTGGCAACATGGTTACACAATCTGCTGCATTAACCAATCTATAGACCGGGGTCTTGATTTGCGACACCCACTCCTCATCTCCTACTCTTGGGGCTCCGTAGGTATAGCACCCTGCAATACCACATTTATGCGTCAGTTTCTTTGCGGCAACAGTCGCCAAAGCCCCACCCAAGCTGTGGCCTGTAATGAACAGGGGTCTATCTTGAAATTGATCTTCATCCAGCTTTGCCTGAATATCCAGGTTAACCTCTTCAAACGCCTCCTTAAAACCGGAATGTATTTTTCCTCCCGTCTCACATGAGGTGATGTTTGCTTTTGCATCTGCCTTGATATCTTTTATGCTTTTGGCTTCAGTACCTCTAAAAGCCAGAACGATGAATTTATCAAATGAGACCAAAATTGCCTGGGTTCCGTTGCTATCAAATGTTTCAAGAAGCTCCAGCCCCAATAGACCCAGCTCTTTTACCAGCTTTTTTTTCTCTGCATCAGGATCATATCCAACCAGATCAAGCAGCTTGAGCAGTGATGATTTTTTATTATCATCTATAAGTTTTAATATGTTCTCAAGGAAGTAATCTTTTTGCTTGCCGCCATTTGAAAAGAGTGGGTTAAACCTGATGTAAGCCAACTCTGAGATACAGGCCATAACCCATGCGGCCCTATCACTATATGCCAGTCGGCATGGCGGCATTTTTTTATTGAGCAGATTTTTTATTTGATCTAGCTCAGGCACTGAATTTGCGAGCATATTGGCCATTGTCTGTTTCCCCTTATAATTTATAACTCAAGTTTCGGAGTTCAAATTCAGCAAATAATTCCGCATAACCTGTTGAATATAAAATGAGATAGGCCTCACGCGTGGTAAAATGTTTGTGCTCAAAGACAAACAACAAAACCACCCGGAGGCCCAATTGAAGAATGACACAAAC
>WFXD01000020.1 GCA_015490795.1 Gammaproteobacteria bacterium | reverse complement strand
TGAACTGGCTGCGGAAGTGGGAGAGCGGCTCAAATATCCCCGGTTTTTCGTTGCGTAGGCCCACTATGCGCCTCAAAACCGGGAATATTTGCGCTCACTCTCCCACTCCCTCGCTGCAATCCACCTAAGTCCGACAGGCTCCTAGAAAAATGTGTTTCCACACCTGGGGAGATGGCCTGAGTGGCGCTCATTGGCAAAATGAAAAGGGCCGATTCCAACCCGCCAAAGCGGGCTGAAACCGACCCCTGCCATATCCTTGATTCTCAGGCCTTTACATCCAGCAGGCTGCCAATGGTTTTACTCATGGCATCTGCCGCCTGCACCACCTTTACACTGGCCTCGATCTGGGCGCGGTCAGCAACCAGATTTACCAATGGCTTTGCAAAACTCCCGGTTTGATCGGTTCTGTTGGCTTTTGCAATCTGATCGGCATTCTGCTGCATACTGTCCAGACCGCGCTGTATGCCTTGAAGTCCGCTACTGAGTGCGCTGTTTACGGGTTCCATTGCCATGACCTCCATAACTTGCATACCTTTAAGTATGTGTCGGTCCGGTGATTTTTACAGCTGTTTAGCACGCTCAGGGTGTGAACCCTGTCACAAAACCGGCCTATAGCTCTCGCGTTGCCAGGAACTGAATATCTGGCCAGCGCTCCATGGTGAGATCGAGATTGACCCGGCTGGTCGCCAGATAGACCAGCTGCTCATCCCCATCAACCGCCAGATTGGCATGTGCCCTGGTGCAAAACTGCTCCAGCATCTTGCTATCACTGCACTGCACCCAGCGGGCCGTGGAGACCTGTACCGGCTCGACCATGGCCTCGACACTGTACTCATCTTTCAGACGCTGGGCGGCCACCTCAAACTGCAACACGCCCACTGCCCCAAGGATCAGATCATTGTTTTTCAGCGGCCGGAATACCTGGGTGGCGCCCTCTTCGCACAGCTGTAGCACGCCCTTTTGCAGCGCCTTCATGCGTAACGGGTCTTTCAGTACCACGCGGCGGAACAGCTCGGGCGCAAAATAGGGGATGCCCTCATACTTCAGCGTCTCTCCTTCGGTAAAGGTGTCGCCAATCTGGATGGTGCCGTGGTTGTGCAGGCCGATAATATCGCCCGGCCAGGCCTCCTCCACATGACGGCGCTCATCGGCCTGAAAGGTGATGGCGTTGCTGATCTGTACCGTTTTATTGATACGCACATGGCGCATCTTCATCCCCTTTTTATAGGAGCCGGAGCAGACGCGCAGAAAGGCCACCCGATCACGGTGGGCCGGGTCCATATTGGCCTGGATCTTGAAAACAAACCCGGTGAACTTCTCCTCTGACGGCTCAATGATGCGCTCCTGAGCAGAGCGAGCCAGCGGAGGCGGCGCATAGTCAGAGAAGGCGTCCAACAGCTCTTTGACCCCAAAGTTATTGATGGCCGAGCCGAAAAAGACCGGCGTCAGCTCCCCGCGGGCATAGGCGGCCAGATCCAGCTCATGGCTGGCGCCACGCACCAGCTCGATCTCATCCCGCAGCTCATCGGCCTGGTGGCCCACCAGCTCATCCAGGCGCAGGTTGTCCAGCCCCTCAATCACCTCGCCCTGCTGAATCTTGCCGCCGTGGGTGGCAGAGTAGAGGTGGGTGGTCTCGCTGCGCAGGTCGAATACCCCTTTGAAGCGCTTGCCCATGCCGATGGGCCAGGTTACAGGGGCGCACTTGATATTGAGGATATTCTCTACCTCATCCAGCAGCTCGATGGGATCTCTGCCCTCCCGGTCCAGCTTGTTGATAAAGGTCAGGATCGGCGTGGTGCGCAGCCGGCAGACCTCCATCAGTTTGATGGTGCGCGCCTCAACCCCCTTGGCCACATCGATCACCATCAGTGCAGAGTCGACGGCGGTCAGGGTGCGATAGGTATCCTCGGAGAAGTCCTCGTGTCCCGGCGTGTCCAGCAGATTGATGATGGTCTCCCCATAGGGAAACTGCATCACCGATGAGGTGACAGAGATTCCGCGCTCTTTCTCCATCTTCATCCAGTCAGAGGTGGCATGCCGCGCCGCCTTTCTGCCCTTTACGGTACCCGCCATCTGAATGGCGCCGCCGTAGAGCAGCAGCTTTTCGGTCAGCGTGGTTTTACCGGCATCGGGGTGCGAGATAATAGCAAAGGTGCGTCGCCGTTTGAGTTGAGAAAGCAGTTCAGACATGGGCAGGCCGGGGGGAGTGAAAAGCCGGGATTATACATGGAAACCATGCCCGAAAGGCTGCCTGACGCTGCCTCTATCCCTCCGGGAGTGGGCCGCCATAGTCAAAACCGGCATCCTCAACGACCCGTTTAATCAGATCATCATCACTGGCAGGGTCGATGGTGATCTCATTGACGGCCACATTGACATCAATGGTCGCACCGGGAAGCGCCTCCTTCAGCGCCTTCTCTACGGCGCCTGCGCAGCCACAACAGGTCATGCCTTCTACTCTGTAGCTCTTGAGCATTTTATGCCTCCTGATTGGTTTGCCCCATAGCGTCTTAGCAGCAGGGAGTTGGAAACGACGCTGACGGATGACATGGCCATAGCGGCTCCCGCAATAACCGGGCTGAGCAGGCCGAAAGCCGCCAGCGGGATTGCCGTTAAATTATAGATCAGCGCCCAGAAAAGATTTTGCCAGATCTTGCGGCGGGTGGCACGCGAGATGCCCAGTGCCTGCGCAACCAGTGCCGGGTCACCCCGCATCAGCGTAATGCCCGCCGTATGCATGGCAACATCCGTGCCGGTACCCATGGCCATGCCGATATCGGCCGCGGCCAGTGCCGGGGCATCGTTGATGCCGTCACCCACCATCGCCACCGTTCGACCCTGTGATCTGAGCCGCTGGATCTGGGATGCCTTATCTTCAGGCAGAACCTCCGCCACCACCTGGCTGATGCCTACGCTGCGGGCAACTGCATCTGCAACCTGCGGATTGTCGCCCGTCAGCATGACCGGCTCAATGCCCAGCGCCTTGAGTGCCGTGATCGCCTCCCTGGCATTGGCTTTGACCGGGTCGGTTACCGAGATAAACCCCAGCAGCCGAAGTGAATCCTGCCTGCTGGCGATCCACATCCGGGTTTGATGCTCCTCTTCCGCCTGCACCGGAAAGGCGGATGGATCAACGCCCTGCTCCAGCATCAGGCGGCGGTTGCCGATAAGCAGTCTCTGCCCGTCAACAGAGGCCTCCAGCCCCCGCCCCGGCAGTGCAGAGAAGTGCGCCACCGGCAGCAGCCCGATCCCCTTCTGTTTGGCATAGCGCAATACCGCCCGGGCCAGCGGGTGCTCACTGCCCTGCTGGGCGGAGGCGGCCAGCTGCAAAAGCCGGTCACTCTGCTGGTCAAAGGCGGTGATCTGATCCAGTGTGGGGCGCCCCTCTGTCAGCGTGCCGGTCTTGTCGAACACCAGGGTGTCGACCTTGTAGGCATGTTCAAGGGCATCGGCATCCTTGATCAAAATGCCGCGCCTGGCCGCCATGCCGGTGCCGACCATGATGGCGGTGGGGGTGGCCAGGCCGAGCGCGCAGGGGCAGGCGATAACCAGCACCGATACTGCAGCCAGAAAGGCGCTCGGCATCGAGCCATCAACCAGGATCCAACCGGCAAAGGTGAGGCAGGCAATAGCCACCACAACCGGGACAAAGATGGCAGAGATCCGGTCTACCAACTGCTGAATGGGCGCCTTGCTGGCCTGGGCATTCTCAACCAGCCGGATGATGCGCGCCAGGGTTGATTCGGTGCCGACCGTGGTGGTGCGTATGCGCAACAGCCCCTCACCGTTGATTGATGCGCCGGTCACGCGGTCGCCCTCCCCACGGTTGACGGGCAGGCTCTCACCCGTAATCAGCGACTCATCCAGCTGGCTGACCCCCTCCACGATAACGCCGTCGACCGGCACCCGCTCACCGGGGCGCACCACCACGATCTCACCGGGGAGAATCCCCTCTACAGCGGCCTCCACGACGGCGCCATTGCGCTCCACCCGTGCGGACTCGGGGCGGAGATCCATCAGGGCGCGGATGGCCGATGCAGCGCTGCGGCGGGCGCGCCGCTCCATCCACTTGCCAAACAGCACCAGGGTGATGATCATGGCAGAGCTTTCGAAATAGAGGTGATCCCCGGCTGCCCCGCCGGGAAACAGCGTGACCCAGCTGCTAAGCCCCCAGGCGGCGGAGGTGCCCATAGCGATCAGCAGATCCATATTGCCCGCCCCGCCGCGCAGGGACCGGTAGGCACCCACATAAAAGCGGGCGCCCAGCCAGAACTGAACCGGCGTGGCAAGGGCGAACTGTAGCCAGCCCGGCAGCTCCAGATGGATGCCAAACGGCATCAACAGCATGGGAAGCACCAGCGGCAGGCTCAGGGCCGCCGCCAGCAGAAGATGATTCCGCTCTTTTCGATCCAGCGCCCGCTCGGCCTGCTCCTTTGCCGCAAGTTGCTCGGCGGCAGATGTAACCGGCGTGGCGCCAAAGCCCGCCTGGCGAACCGCAGCGATCAGACCGGATTGCGAGAGGGTTCCGGCAGGAGCCACAACATTGGCCTGCTCGGTGGCCAGATTGACCGAAGCGGATACCACCCCGCTGATGCGTGACAGCACCCTCTCCAGCCGGGCGGAGCAGGCGGCGCAGGTCATGCCGCTGATGGTCAGTTGCAGGGTCTCCAGCGGCACGGAGAACCCGGCCTTGCTGATGGCGGCAATGAGCGCCTCTGTGGTGAGTTCGGCGGCGTCAAAATCAAGCGCAACCGATTCACTGGCGAGGCTCACTGCGGCCTGCTGCACACCGGAGAGACGGCTCATCACCCGCTCCAGTCGCGTGGAGCAGGCGGCGCAGGTCATGCCATTAACCGGCAGAACAAGGTGCTTTATCTGGTTCGTGTTCATCGTGATGCTGCTGTGATTGCTCAATAGCGGGGTCGTGGATAGAAGTGATCCCATATTACGTCATAATTCGGGGTATACTCACACGTTTTTGCTGGCGACGAAGAGACTTATGCAGGTCATTCGGGGGTTTCACAATCTGCGGCCGGAGCACCGGGGCTGTGTAGCCACCATCGGCAACTTCGATGGAGCGCACCTGGGGCATCAGGCGGTCTTCAGGCACCTGCTCCGGGAGGGAGAGCGGCGGGCGCTCCCCGCTACGGTTATCAGTTTTGAGCCACACCCGCTGGAGTTCTTCTCTCCACAGGCCGCCCCGGCGCGTCTCACCCGTCTGCGGGAGAAGCTGAGCGTGCTGGAATCAGCCGGTATCCAGCGGGTGATGTTGCTTGAATTCAATGCCCGGCTGGCAGCCATGAGTGCTGAGGCGTTTATCCAGCAGATATTGATCGGTGGCCTTGGGATAGAGTACCTGCTGGTGGGGGATGATTTCCGTTTTGGCCAGGGCCGTGCGGGCGATATCACGCTGTTACAGGAGGCGGGCCAGCGGCACGGCTTTGAGGTTGACAGCATGGATACCGTTGCGGTTGAGCATGAGCGCATCAGCAGCACCCGGATACGCGAAGCACTGGCGCGCGGCGATCTGGAGCTGACCCGGCGCTGCCTGGGGCGGCCCTACCGCATCTGTGGCCGTGTGGTTTATGGTGACCGGCGGGGGCACAGCATCGGCTTTCCCACCGCCAATATCGGCCTGCACCGGAAGGCCAGCCCACTGCATGGCGTCTTTGCGGTGCAGGCACATGGCCTGGGTGAGCAGCCGGTTCCCGGCGTGGCCAATATTGGCAACCAGCCGACGGTGGATGGCGACCGGCGCTATCTGCTCGAGGTGCACCTGTTTGATTTTTCACAGAATATCTACGGCAGGCACCTGGAGATTGAATTTCACAAACGGCTGCGGGATGAGAAGCGCTTCGACTCATTCGAACAGCTGCGCAGACAGATTGAACGTGATGCGCGCGCGGCGAGGAAGATCCTCGGCGTGCGCCCGATAGAATCAGATCAGATGAAAGACAGGCAGACACAGTGACAGACTACAAGAGTACCCTCAACCTCCCCAAAACGGCCTTCCCCATGAAGGGGAACCTGGCACAACGGGAGCCACAGCGGCTCAAGCGCTGGGAGGAGATGGATCTTTACGCCAGACAGCGGGAGGTGGCGAGCGGCCGCCCCAGGTTTATCCTGCATGATGGCCCCCCCTATGCCAACGGCGAGATCCATATCGGCCATGCGGTCAACAAGGTGCTCAAGGATATCATTGTCAAAAGCCGCGGGCTGGATGGCTTTGATGCCCCCTACGTGCCGGGGTGGGACTGCCACGGCCTGCCAATTGAACTACAGGTAGAGAAGAGAGCAGGCAAACCGGGGCAGAAGATCACCGCTGCCGAGTTTCGCAAGGCCTGCCGCATCTATGCCGGGAAACAGGTGGACAAACAGCGCGCCGATTTCAAGCGGCTGGGGGTGATGGGTGACTGGGAGAACCCCTACCTCACCATGGATTACCATTTTGAGGCCGACATCATCCGCACACTGGGGCGCATTGTTGAGAATGGCCATCTGCAGAAGGGCTTCAAGCCGGTGCACTGGTGTACCGATTGCGGCTCTGCACTGGCCGAGGCCGAAGTGGAGTATAGGGATAAAGACTCCTTCGCCATCGATGTCCGTTTTGCGGTGCTGGATGAGGAGGCGCTGCTCTCCCGCTGCCGGCATGTGCGCAGCGGCCATGAGGGCGGCGCCATCTCCTTTGTGATCTGGACGACAACCCCCTGGACACTGCCCGCCAACCAGGCGGTCGCGCTCAACCCCGAGCTGGAGTATGCCGTGGTGGAGTGCGATGGGCCGCAGGGCCGGGAGCGCCTGGTGGTTGCCGATGCGATGCTGAAGGATGTGATGGCGCGTTACGGCATCGAACAGTACCACGTTGTCGGCTATGCCAACGGCGCGCTGTTTGAAGGGCTGAAGCTGCAACACCCCTTCTACCCGCGTGAAGTGCCGGTCATCCTGGGTGAGCATGTCACACTGGAGGCGGGTACGGGCGCGGTGCATACCGCACCCGGCCATGGCCTGGACGACTATGTGGTCGGCGCACGCTACAACCTGCCGGTGGATAACCCGGTCGGCGGCAATGGCTGTTTTCTGGAGGGCACCGAGCTGTTTGCCGGTGAGCATGTCTTTCAGGCCAACGAGCATGTGATCGAGGTGCTCAAAACCAAGGGAGCGCTGCTGCATGAAGAGCGGCTGAACCACAGCTATCCGCACTGCTGGCGGCACAAGACACCGATCATCTTCCGGGCGACGCCGCAGTGGTTTATCCGCATGGACGCGGTGTATCCTGGCGCCGCAGGGAACGAGCGCCAGGATATCCGCATGGGCCAAGGCCTGCGTGAAACCGCCAAGCAGGAGATCGAACGGGTAGAGTGGATTCCCGACTGGGGCAAGGCGCGTATCAAGGGAATGGTGGAGGATCGCCCCGACTGGTGCATCTCCCGCCAGCGCACCTGGGGGGTGCCGATTGCGCTGTTTGCACATAAAGTGACCCATGAACTGCACCCCGAAACACCGCGCCTGATCGAAGAGGTTGCAAAGCGGGTCGAGGCGGAAGGCATCGAAGCCTGGTTTCAACTAAAGCCAGAGGCACTGCTGGGAGATGAAGCGGCCGATTACGACAAGGTGAGCGACACCCTGGATGTCTGGTTCGACTCGGGCGTTACCCACGCCTGCGTACTGAAACGGCGCGAGGCGCTGGCCTTCCCGGCCGACCTCTACCTTGAGGGTTCGGATCAGCATCGCGGCTGGTTTCAATCCTCACTGCTGACCTCGATCGGCGTATCGGGAACGGCACCCTACAAGCAGGTGCTGACCCACGGCTTTACCGTCGATGCCAATGGCCGCAAGATGTCCAAATCGGTGGGCAATGTGGTGGCGCCGCAGAAGGTGATCAAAAATCTGGGGGCGGATATCATCCGCCTCTGGGTTGCGGCCACCGACTACCGCTATGAGATGAACGTCTCGGACGAGATCCTCAAACGCACCTCAGATGCCTACCGGCGCATCCGCAACACGGCCCGCTTTCTGCTGGCCAATCTGGATGGCTTTGACCCGGCACAGCACAGGGTTGCACCGGAGTCGATGCTGGCGCTGGACAGATGGGCCGTTGACCGCGCGCTACAGTTGCAGGAGGAGGTGGTTGCTGCCTATCGCGACTACCAGTTCCACCTCATCTATCAGAAGGTACAGAAATTCTGCGTCACCGAGATGGGCGGCTTCTATCTCGATATCATCAAGGATCGTCAATACACCACCCAGGCGAACAGCCTGCCCCGGCGCTCGGCACAGACGGCGATGCACCATATTGTTGAGGCACTGGTGCGCTGGCTGGCGCCGATCCTCAGCTTTACCGCAGATGAGATCTGGGAACATATCCCCGGCAAGCGCAGTGAAGCGGTCTTTCTGGAGACCTGGTACGACGGCCTCTTTGCGCTGGATGCGGGTGGGGATTTTGACCACGCCTTCTGGGAAGAGCTGATCACGGTACGCTCGGCTGTAAGCAAGCAGCTGGAGGATGCACGCAAAGAGGGCACCATCGGCTCCGCGCTGAATGCCGAGGTGGATCTCTACTGCGATGATGCGCTACAGCGGCAGCTGGCCAAACTGGGGGATGAGCTGCATTTTATCTTTATCAGCTCCCATGCAAGGCTGCACCCAAAATCGGCGCAGCCCGAAGATGCAGTGGCTACGGAGCTGCCTGCACTGTCGGTTGTGATCACCCCATCGGCGCATCAGAAATGCACCCGCTGCTGGCACCATCAGGCCGATGTGGGAGCAGATGCAGATCACCCCGAGCTGTGCGGCCGCTGTATTGAGAATGTGACTGGCTCAGGCGAGGTTCGCCGGTTTGCCTAAGGCGCTTCACTGGCTGTGGATCGCAGCCGTCATCATTGGCCTGGATCTGCTGACCAAACAGTGGGCGCTGTCCAGCCTGCTGCCCTATCGGCCAGTACCGCTGCTGCCCTACTTTGATCTGACCCTGATGTTTAACCCGGGTGCCGCCTTCAGCTTTCTGAGCGACCAGGGGGGGTGGCAGCGCTGGTTTTTTATCGTACTGGCCTCCCTGGTCACAATTGGCCTGGTGATATGGCTGCTGAAACTTGAGGCTGGCGAACGGCTGGTCGCTGTAGCGCTGAGCCTGATCATTGGCGGCGCCGTGGGCAACCTGATCGACCGCATCTACCATGGCCATGTCATCGACTTTATCGACCTCTACTATATTGCCGAAAGCTGCCTGCCGCTCTTCGGCAATGTGATAAGGGATGGCATCACCCAGTGCCACTGGCCCACCTTCAATATTGCCGACAGCGCGATCTCGATCGGTGTGGTACTGATGCTGTTTGATGCATTTGTGCGGGGTGACAAAAGCCAGCCCTGAATAGCCCGCCCCTGCTCTCCCATGCTTGATTTCAAGATAAAAATATCATTGCATGATCCTAGAAAAATCAGTTGAGCCGTAGCGAGAGCGGCTAAGGCAGGCTCTCTACATGTTTATTCGCCGCACCCAAATCAAGAGCCGCCAGTAGGGAGAGCCATACTATACCTACCGCCTAGGAGCCTGTCGGACTTAGAATGAATAACAATCACCACCCGCCCATCAGCAATGGGCTGATCAGCAGCCTTAACCATGAATGAGTAGATCAGATCTCCAGCATCACAGAGTAACCGTGTTGCCTCCACGGTAAGTGCTGACTCAATCTCATCCAGACGCGATTGATGCAGCCTGATCTGGCGCAGCGCAGCCAGATAGCCCGGTTTGATCGCCTCACCGCGCTCATGCGCCAGCAGTCCCCCATGCACAGCGACGGCCTGCGCCCCATACTCTATCGCATGGATGGCACTCAACTGGCCATTGCTGCGCAGTGGGTTTTTCAATGACTGGTGTGACCGTGTGGCGCAGACAACCTGCCGTTGATCCCAGCTCACAATCTGCTCAAGCAGAGAGATACTGCCGGCATGCGGAATCAGCTGACTCGGCGTTAATTGCACGGCCTGACCTCCACCGCAATCTGCTCATCCACCAGGTAGGGCAGCACCAGCCGCACCGTGCTGTTGTTGGCGATTGCCTCCAGCAGCGGCAGGCTGGCTGCTGCCGGTGTATCCGCACGCAACTGCTCCAACCGGCTATCCGCCATTTTGCTCTCATCACCGCCTGCTCCAGGCAGCAGCGTAAGCTCGGCAAAGGATTGCGCACTCGTCTGCGGGTGTAAAACAAGCGCCACGCCAAAGGGTGAACGTCTCTGTCTGAATCGGTTAAGCGCCCCCGGCCACGGGGTGTCATAGGCGACCAGCATGACGGGTTGCCGTTCAACCACCGCCTGCACAGCGGCATCCAGCAGGCCTGCGGCAAAACTGCCATTCAGCCCCGACAGGCTGGTTGAGGGCGCATGAAAACCGGTTGCAATGGAGCAGTAACCCGCAGGAGCATTGTGTACCGAGTTGTGGAAAAAGGTGGGCGAGACCGGATGATCCGGCAGGCAAAGCGCCTGACAGATGCGGTCGACAATATCCATATCGCCATCTGATGAGGTAAATACGGTACTGAGATCAGGGTAGCTATTCGATGCGAGCGCATCCTGCACCGCCTGCAACGCAAGTTTAATCGTCAGCGTGGTGCGTCGGCGTTCATTGGGTTTCAGCATGGTGGGTTTCAGCGCAGGCAGTTCACAGGCGTGGTATTCACTATCACCCGCCAGTATGGCAGCTGCCTGCTGCCAGCTCTCCAGACCGGGACCAACCACGCCGATTGCCTCGATATAGACCGGCTTCATCGATCACACCCAAAAAGCAGGCTGCAATTATTGCCACCAAAACCAAATGAGTTGCTCATGGCGCAGGCAATATCCTGCTGCACACTCTCCAGCAGCAGGTTGGCCGACAGCGCCTCATCCTGCTGTTCGGTATTCAGGCTACAGGGCAGGAAGCCACTCTCCAGCGCCATCAGGGTAAAGATCGCCTCAATGGCGCCTGCTGCACCCAGGGTATGCCCCGTCCAGCCCTTGGTTGAACTGCATGGGATTTGTCCACCAAATACCTGCATCACCGCGGCATCTTCCGCCGCATCATTGCTGGGTGTAGCGGTACCGTGCAGATTGATATATCCCACCTCATCTGCCGCAACACCCGCCTGCGACAGCGCCAGACGCATCGCCAGCGCCGCTCCCCGCCCCTCTGGATGCGGCGTGGAGATATGGTAGGCATCACTGCTCTCGCCGCTACCCAGCAGCAGAGACCCTTTCCCACCGGCCTGTTCAGGCTCAAGCAATGCAAACCCTGCGCCTTCACCAATATTGATGCCATTTCGGTTGGCATCCCAGGGCTTGCAGCGTCTGGACGACACCAGATCCAACGAATTGAAACCATAGAGCGTGGTCAGGCAGAGTGTATCAACGCCACCCACAACCGCCGCATCACACAACCCCGCCGCAAGGTAGCGCTGTGCTGCGGCAAAGACCTTGGCGCTCGATGAACATGCAGTTGATACGGTCAGCGCAGCCCCTTTAAGTTGCAGATAGCTACGCACAAAATCGGTTATCGAATAGATGACATGGGTTGTCGCTGGCTGAAAATCATCCGGCAGGTTCCCGCGCCCATCACGCCGACGGTAGGCCTCTTCCGTTGCGCCAATACCAGAGGTGCTGGTCCCCATGAACAGCGCGATTCGATCTGCGCCATATCGACAAACCGCATCATCCACCCGTTCAATAAAACCATCCGCCTGCAATGCAAGATGGGCCAGGCGGTTGTTGCGGCACTCAAAGCGGGAGAGCGCGGCGGGCAGTGGCTGCCCTTCAATACCATCCACCCGGCCAATCCATGTAGATAGATCTACATCCTGAAAATCACAGGGTCGCAAGCCACTTCGGCCGGACTGGAGCGCATGCAGCGAGGCATCGACGCCAGAGCCCAGTGCATTGGTCAGGGTGTAAGCAGTAATGCGGATCGGGCTGATGGGCATAGCGCTAGCCGGAAACGGCTGTTGCTGGATGAGAGGCTGTGCAGTTTTTATAGAGCAGTTCAATCATCCGCTCGGGTTGATTCACACAGGGGTTGGCCTTGTCCCAGACATAACCGGCCAGCACCGAGCAGATCTGATTCTGGATGCTCTGTTGCTTTGCCTCACTAAAGATAAGTGTCGGAAAGCGGTTGTCATACCAGGCATTCACAAAGGCGCGGAAGGTATCAACACCCAACATCAGATGCTCTGCATACTCCCTGTTCCAGTCCGGGCTTTCACCCTTCAGCTGCCGGATCGCCATCTTTGCCGCCCGGTTGGCTGACTCCAGCGCCAGCGTCACCCCGGATGAGAATACCGGGTCAAGGAACTCTGTAGCATTGCCCATCAACGCATAGCCTGGCCCGGCAAGCTGCTTGGCCGATATGGAGTAGCCCTCAATCTGCCGGGCAGCGAAGCTGAACTCAGCCTCAGCCAGGCGTTTTTTGGGTGCGGGCGTAGAGCCGATCAGCGCCTTCAGCCGCTCATCAGGGTCTTTCGGAAACTGCGCCAGGAATTCCGCTTTGGCCACGACGCCAACAGAGGTTTTACCGTTGGCGAAGGGGATGATCCACATCCAGCCATTCTCCGCATCATCCAGCATACAGATCCAGATATTGCCTTCACGCTCGCCTTGTGGGCGAATATCCCCCGTGACATGGGTAAAAAGGGCAGTTCTGGCTGGCAGATGCGAGGGGGCATCCAGGTTCAGCAAGCGGGGCAGCACCCGGCCATAACCACTGCCATCGAGAATGAAGCGGGCGTGGATGATACTGCGGTTACCTGCCTCATCCTCAATGGTGGTTTTCGGGCTGCCATCCTGCGCAAAATCGACCTGCGTGACTGCATGCCGCCAAAGGATGGGGATACCTTTTGCCTCAGTGGCTTGTGCCAGGGTCTGGTCAAAGTGATCACGCGGCACCTGATAGGTGTATCGCCACCCCTCCGTAAATTGTTGGGAGAAATCAAAGGCGAACTGCCTGCCACCCCGGAAAAATTCAGCGCCATGTTTAATGATGTAGTTCTGTTGCTGCACCACCTCCAGAAGCCCCGCCTCATCCAGCAGATCCATACAGTGCGGCAACAGACTCTCGCCAATCACAAAACGGGGAAACTGCTCTTTTTCAACAATCAGCGTCTTAAACCCCGCCTGTTGGAGCAGGCAGGCAGCGCTGGCACCTGCTGGCCCCGCACCAATTATTAACAGATCAACCTGTTGTTCTGACATGAAAAGCCCCTGTAGGTTGAGTGCATTAGACATTCACACTTGTGCCCGCTTTTTGGGTAGTAGGCTCAACTGATTTTTCTAGGATTATGCACGGCGTTATTGGCTGCCCACTTTGCGCTGCTCAAGCAGTTTCAATAAAGCGGCACGCGGCAGTTTTCCTGTCTCATTACGCGGCAGGGCATCTACCTTATACAGCGGACGCGGCAAAAATGCCGCATCTATTCCACGCTTCAAACGCTGCATAACAGTTGCTTCATCCACTGTTGGTGCAACCACAAAAGCGGTCAGACGTGTGGTTCCGGCATCCACGGTATCGGGCATGATAAAAGCCCCATCCTCCACCTCGGAAATGGCATTCAGTTTATGGTTCAGATCACTCAGCGAGGCGCGTTTGCCTGCAATATTGACCATCTCTTCATTGCGCCCCAACAGGCTAAAATGGTGTCGATCAATCTTTTCAATCCGATCACTCAACGGCACCGGCTGAGGTAGCTGTTCGCCCTCAACATATCCAGTCTCACCCGAGAGTCTCAATGACATACCATCATAGAGATGCCAGCAGGCGCCCTCTGTTGTGCGCCGGGATGCAATGGAGCCAGCCTCCGTGCAGCCAAAAATCTCCATCACCTGCGTATCCAGCCTCTCTTCAGCCTGCCGCGCCAAATCAGCGGAGAGGGGAGCCGTTGCCGAAATAATGAATCTCAACCCAGGCCAGGCCAAATCTGCTTTCAGACAGGCTCGAAGATGCAATGGCGTAGTTATCAAGAGCCGAGGCTCGGGTACCAAAGCCAATGCCTCCACCACATCAGCAGGAAAAAAGGGTCGCCCGGTATGCACGGCAATACCGGCTCGCCAGGGCATGAGCACGCTGGTTTCCAGGCCATACATGTGCTGAGGCGGCACCGTTGCAACCAGCGCCGACACCTTGCCCACTACAATATTGAAACGCGAAATGGCCCTGTCAGCACCGATAACAAGCTCTCTCCACTGTTTGGGGTTGGGTTTTGGCGCCCCCGTACTGCCAGAGGTAAAGGCAATGGCAATCAGCTGCTCACCATCAATAACCGGGATCTGATCAACCCGACCCTTCCCCGCTGCCTCTATCTGTAGCCTGACCGACAGCAGCTCAACCCCATCTATTCCCCGTTCAAACAGGCAGTAGCTATCGGGATAGCGCTCTGCCAGCTCATTGATGAGATCGGGGGTACGGTTGGGTGGCAGGAGATTAACCTGCCCCTTTATCACCGCCGCCGCAAAGCCCACCATAAAGTGGTAACGATCCTCACAGAGGTTAAGCAGGTAGCGCCTTTCAGGCAGCCGTTCAGCCAGCTCCATCACGTCATGCAAAAAAGCAGACGCCGTAATCGACTCCCCCCGGCGCCAGACAAATGGATCTGTCGGTGCATGCCGAAATAACGGAAAACCGCTACTCATGATTTTGACAATGAACGTAAGTCAATCGTCCCCAATAGACGCATAAAGCCAATAAAACCCGGATGTTTGAGGTGTGAAAGATGACGGATTCTAACCTGATACTCAACAATAAAGAGCAACAGCACCAGAATATAGCTAATAAGGTTGGTAAACAGTGACCAGATCTCCAGCGGCGCAAAGAGCGCCAGAAGGAGAGAGACCAAGGCCAGCAGCATAAACAGACCCACCCATAGTTGGGTCACTGCACGAGTATAATGCTGAGCCACCTCATCCAGCTCATGCCCATGCACTGCTCTGGCAAAGGTGCTGATGAGCGGCGTTGCGTCAGCACCCAATGTCCTGGCAAAAAGAGAACAGAGCAGCAGATTAATCAGGATGGGAGGGAGAAAGAGCATCACCTGTGCCGCAGGCGGGTAGTAAGCCTGGCAGACCAGCAGACCCACACCTGATAAAAGCAGCACCCATCCGAAACGAGCCCTCTTCATCACCAACCCGCCACCGCTCAATAGCAGCAGTACCGAAAGCACCAGAATACCCGGCGTAATTGAACCTGCAAAAATACCAATATGAAGGGCTGGCGGGTAAAGTAGAACAGATGCTAATAGCAGACGGGGAACAATTGTTTTTATTGGCTTCTCCTGGGGTGCTTGTATCCAGAACAAACAGAACACGATACCGGTTAAAATATCGTACCATTGGCAATCATTCAAACTCTTTAACCAACTTCTACAGACAAACCTCTAATCCCGTGATACCAACAACTGTCAGTACGCTTCAGATTGATTATCTCCCTGCCGGGTCGGCAGCAACACTGGCTAATGACCCCGGCGTGATGGCACTGATCCACTTCAGCGGTTCAGCAAGCACCTCACAGGCAGGAGGGGCAGGGATCACCGTCGGCCTTTCTCAGCTTGATACGCAGAAACGGGTTGAGGTCTGGCGCACAAAACACCCCGTCAGCTGGCATCAGAGCGGGCAGATTACCTTTTGCACCGCAGGCGAGATGCTGTTGGGTCATCTGCTGCTTGAAGAGGGCAACTCATCTGATCTGGAGAGACTCAGTGAGCAGGCCTACCGCTCACTGCTTGATTTGGCAGGCCGGCAAGGCCACCCTCACCTTGTCCGTATCTGGAACTACCTCCCAAACATCAATCAGGGGCAGGGTCAGCAGGAGCGGTACAAGCGTTTCTGTATTGGGCGTCATCGCGCCTGCGCAAAGCATGAAGGGTTTGAAAAGCGCCTCCCCGCCGCCACCACTATTGGCACCCATTCGCCCGGTTTTCTCATCTACTTTCTGGCCAGCAAAAAACCAGGGGTACAGGTTGAAAACCCCAGACAGGTCAGTGCCTTTCATTACCCCGCAATCTATAGCCCCAAGAGTCCCAGCTTCTCACGCGCCATTCTGAAACGCTGGGGCAACCAGACAGACCTCTACATCTCCGGCACTGCAAGCGTGGTGGGGCATGAAACCCGCCACCTGGATGACAGCATCGGCCAGTTACAAGAGAGTACGCGAAATATCCGGCAGCTACTGAAAGAGGCACAGCCCCCGCAGCAGCCTGCTCTGCTCAAGATCTACCTGCGTCAGGTTGCAGATCTTGCTCAAATTGATGCGCAAATCAGCACCCTGTTTAAACCAGAGATACCTCGGATCTACCTTCATGCCGATATCTGCCGCCAGGATCTGCTGCTTGAGATCGATGGCTACTCAACAGCCCTCTCTGATTGACGCGCAAACACCATAGCGGCCACAAAGCTGCCAACCACGCCGATTGCCGTTGTCAGACCAATAGCGCTCAACACCGGAATCTCTGAAGTGGCCAGAATCGCAAAGACTGTCGTGGTTGAGGTGGCGCAGACAAGCAGTGCATGGAATGTCCGCCGACTCTCCTCTTCACTCGCCTCTTGTCGACCGAAGAAGAGGCTGTAGTCGATCCCGATACCCACCACCAGGATCAATGCAACCAGATGGAAGATCGTCAGCATCTCTCCCAGCAGCAGCAACAGCGCAATGGTCAGGGTAACGGCCAGCAGAACCGGCAGCAGAACCAGCAGCGCTGAGCGGATTGATTTCAGACCGATCAGCAACAGGCAGACCATTGCCAGCAGGCCCCAGCCGATCATGGAGAAGATCCCCTCGCGGAACCCGGTGACCATCCGTTTGCCCTCCTCACCAAGCTGAAGATAACGGATTGAGGCATCCCCAGCTTCTGTTATCAATTGCCTGATTGCAGAAGGGTTCTCCACACCATAGAGCGGAACCATCAAAAACCACGCATCCCCCTCCCGGTGTATCAGCTCAGCCAGCTGCCGGCCTGCCTGCGTCTCTGCCAGCTGCTCCAGCCCAAGCGGTTGAAGCGTTCGTGCAGTGGCGACATCCTGTAAAAAAGGGGTGAAGAGGGCGTTGCGAAAACGGTAATTTATCAGCGCCTGTTCCAGATTGGCGCTTAACTGCTTACCGGATGGCAGGGCAGCCTGCCGTGCCAGTTGGCGCTTGCGGCTGGGCAGATAGTTGCTGGCCAGATTAAAACCGGCGATGGCTTGCGAATCAACCAGACCATCCAGACCTTGCTCCAATCTTTCTGCCCGCTGAAGCGCGCTCTCCAGATCCTGAGCATGCAGAACGATCAGATGACTCACCTCCGGCACATTGAGCTGCCTCCGCATCTCCCGATCCAGATCCAGCAGCTCTTTTGGCAATGCGCTCATTGAAGCGAGATCATCCTGCCAAACGGGCGTGGATTGCACAAAAAGAAAGAGCAGCGAGCAGAACCCTGCTGCAAACAACAGCCTTGCCGGTAACCGACCGGGTTGGGGAACCCGACAGGCACCCTTGTCCAAGGCAAGCTCCCAGCCATCCCCCATCAATCGCGGCAGCAGGAATCGCGTCGTCAATGCCCCGGCAAGCAGACCACCAATGGTGAAGACACCCAGCTGGCTGAGTCCACGAAAATCGGTCGCCGCCATCACCAGATAGCCGGTGCAGGTGGTCACCACCCCCATCCTCAAGGTGCCCCATACCCGCATCAGGCTCTGTGAGGCGCTCTCACTTTTTTTAAGATGGCTGAAGAGGTGGATGGGGTAATCAATAGTGACCCCCAACAGCGTAATGCCAAAGGCCAGTGTAATGCCATACAGCTCACCAAACAGCAGACCCGCCAGACAGCTACCCGCCAATATGGCGCTCATTAACGGCAGTGCCGCCAGGATGACGATGCGCAACGAGCGATAGGCCAACAGCAGGATAACCACTATAGCAGCTGATGCAATCATGCTCAGCAGTTTGGCCTCACTCCGAATCACCTCTCGTGAGTGGACGGCAAACAGACCCGGCCCGCTGAGCTGCAATGTTAACTGGCCACTGCTGTCAATCGCATGAAACTGCTGCCGGATCGCATCAACTGCCTGTTGCTGGCTCTCCATCGCCATCCCTTTGGCCCATGTTTCGGCAACCAGCAAGGCGCGCTGCCGATCAGCCGAAAACCAGAGTCCCTGCACATTGTTGGGACGGGATGGCGGCAGCCACTGCTTGAGCAATGCGGGATAGGCAGCGGTTGGATCTCGCGGCAGCTGTTGTTTAAACGGCGAGGGATAGGGAGCCGTCAACTCCTGCATGCGCCGATCAAGCGCCTGCGCCAACCCTTGCGCAGTAAAAAGCACCGCCTCACCCTTTTTGGCCAACAGGTAGCGATATTCAAACAACAGCGGATCACTCTTTAACGGTGCCGCTGCACCATTCTCTACCCGCTTAAAGTGCTCCAGCTTCAATAATGCATGCCGCAGCTGGCGACTTGCTGCAACACGCAGTTCAAGTGAGCCACCCTCAATGCCTATCAGCACCAGGCGTGAGACTGCCCCTTCGCGCAGCTTGTGTTGCATCACCCGCTCAACAGGGTCACTACCCGCAGGAAGAAAGAGGGAGAGATCAGAGCGTATCGGCACCTTTGCCACCAACCAGGCAGAGGCAAGAGCAACCAAAAGCACCCAGATCAGCAGAGCGGTGAGCTGGTCTCTATTCACTTTTACCGTGCAGGATCAGCACCGTCTGGTCACCACTCTGTTCCTGCGTGATCATCTGTTCGATATGCCCATCATGCCCAGTGATGATTAACCACTCCACCGATGCAGCCAGCTGACTATCTTGCGGACTAAGCTGCAATTGCCATGCATCACGGTTGCCGGTCAGTGCGATAGCATGGTGTTGTTCCAGCAGCTTGAGATCCCCCATCAGCAGAGCGCGTAGTGTATCAATAAAAAGACGCAACAGAGGGTGCGCATCAATACTCACAACCTGTTCAGCCTCGCCGGGGCGGCGGATCGTCATTGTATCCCCCATGATTTCATAGCGGCTTGAATCAGGTGGGTCAACCTGCTTTACCAGCCGATCTGGCGGCGAGAAGATGAGTCTCCCCTGCGAAGTAACCGATCCCTCTAAAAAATCCAGCTGTCTGGTCTCTGTATAGCGTTGCTCACTCCCTTTTGTTGTAGCCAGCAGCGCCATTAATTCGGCGCGATCCCACTCCTTTGCTGTGGTCTGTACCGAAACCAGCAGCAGCAAAAAAGAGACCAGCAGACTATAGCGAAGGCTACCCACCCCTGTTCCAAAAGTCATAGAAATTAAACCAGTTATCAGGTGCTTTACGCGCATAATATTCCAGACGATCTGCATAGTGCTGCACCCACTTTTGCAGATCAGCATCACGCTGTTTTCGGCCAATCACCACCTTGTCTGCAAGCTTCTCAAAATAGAGTTCATAGCGATTACCACCCATGTACAGACCGACAAAAAGAATCACCGGCACCTTCAGTACCGAGGCCAGCAACATAGGGCCGGCAGGAAATTGAGCGCTCTTGCCAAGAAAACAACAATCAACAGACTTTTCACTGCCAATTGCCCGATCCCCCAGCATGGCTACCGCCTTGCCCTCTGCCACAGCATCCGCCACCCTGAGCATGGTATCCATCTCCCCCAGCGGTAAAATGCTCTGCGCAACCTCTGGGTTCAGCCCCATAAATATCTTTGAGATCTGCTCATTGTGATTGGGATACATCAGTATTTTCAACGGCATCCTGCGCTCATTGATTGCCGGCGCACGTAACACTTCAAAGCTGCCAAGATGAGCGCCCAGCAGCAGGCAGCCCTGCCCCTGATCAACCAGACGATAGACCTCTTCAGGCTTGTAGCGTTTAATATCAAATTCACTGCTGCGATCTGCCAGCAGAAAAACCCGGTCAAGGATCGTAGAAGCAAAACAGTGGATGTGCCGCGCTATATCAAAAAGGGTAATCTGGCGACCTAAAATACGCTGGAGATATTGCCGCGAGGCTCTGCGCTGCGGCTTGGCCATCAGCAGGAAATAGAGTGTAATCGGGTGGAGAAAGAGGCGCGCAAAACCACGCCCCAGGTGCTGTGCAATCCAGAGAATCAAACGCAAGGCAAAGGGGGTGCCCCGCTCCTTCTGAGAGGCCCAGTCACTACTCATGATGCCGCTTTAACATCACTGGTCGCAAAGGTGCCAGAGGCTATAATCTGACCTGCAATATCACATTCAAAACCAAACCGCCCCGCCTCTCTCTGTTGCAGCTGGATCTCAAACAGCTGGCCAGGCTTTAATACCTGCTGAAATTTTACTACCGGAAATCCAGCGATAACCGACTCAGGCCGCCAGGCTGTCATTGCCTGGGCAACATGCTCCAACAACACAACACCAGGCACAACCGGATTCCCCGGAAAATGCCCGCTCAGGGAGGGGTGATCTTCAGGGATCAGGCTTTGGGAGTGGTAGACGCTGCTCAACTGTTTTTCTGGATATGTTTGGTCAGCGTAGAGAGCGAGGTGAAGATCTGATTTACATTCTCATCTTCAGCACGCAACTGGATACCATATTTTTGTTTAATACCAAGGGAGAGTTCCAATGCATCGATGGAATCAAGCCCCAGCCCATCACGAAACAGCGGAGCATCCGGTTCAATCTCCTCCGCCGTAACATCCTCAAGATTCAATGAATCTACAATAAGCCTTGCCACTTCAAGCTCTTTGACAGATAAATCACTCATACGCGCTATATTCCACCTGAATTCAGTAAAGGTTGCACCCCCAAGCAACCCAAGAAGAGGCTGCTCACGCAATGTTGCAACAGGCTGATACAAGAGTCAAAGCAAAGCCAGGGTCCTCCACCTGGGTGCCTGATAGGAAATCTGTGAGTTGATCGGTAGTCTTTAAAGGTCTTCGAGTCTCATGATGGTTTTCATCCCCCCATCATGAACAGACCTCTTCCCAGTTTCAGACTCATTTTATGTTAGAAATACCACTCTCCCTTCAGACTTATCATCATATTGGACAAGGCAGAAAAGCCCTTGCGCCCAGCACGATATTAGCCTAACATGCGCGGTTTTCCCCGCAATAGTGCGGGAGAATGGGTCATTTTTTGAGGCAAACATGAAAGCGGATATCCACCCTGAATACAATGAGATCAAAGTGAGCTGCAGCTGCGGCAATGAGTTCACCACATCTTCCACGCTGGGTAAGGATCTACACATCGAAGTCTGCTCAGCTTGTCACCCTTTCTATACCGGCAAGCAGAAGATGATGGACACAGCCGGTCGCGTTGACAAGTTCCGCAAGCGGTATGCCCGCTGATCCCGACTCGGCACATTGGCTTTATAAAAAAGCGCCTCCCCTGGGAGGCGCTTTTTTATTGCGCGGTGAAATCCACCAAGCGCCTCCTGCAATAAGTTTTAGGGTTAACTAATCAAGCAACCTGCCGCCATCATGCTAGTCTTACTATTATCCCAGGAGCCAGTTCGTCCTAAGTCCGGCAGGCTCCTAGTACTCCATCCTGATCTATCCGAGGAGTCTCGATATGGAAAAAGAGCATGTAACTCTTACCGTTCAACCTGATGGCACATCCATAGAGCTTCCCATACGGGAAGGGAGTGTGGGGCCAAAAACCTTTGATGTGACCTCTGTATATAAAAAGACTGGAATGTTTACATTTGACCCCGGTTTTATGGCAACCGCCAGTTGCCGCAGCGCCATCACCTTCATTGATGGTGAAAAGGGCATCCTCCGCTACCGGGGATACCCCATCGAACAGCTGGCTGAACAGAGCAGTTTTCTGGAGGTGGCCTACCTGCTGCTCTACGGTGAGCTGCCATCTGTAGCACAGCTTGAGGAGTTTGAGTACATCATTGGTCATCACACCATGATCAATGAGTCCCTGCAGATGTTTTACCGGGGCTTCCGCTACGATGCCCACCCAATGGCCACCATGGTGGGTGTTGTCGGCTCCCTCTCTGCCTTCTACCATGATTCACTCGATATCCACGATGCCCGCCACCGCGAGATCTCGGCCCATCGCCTGATCGCCAAGATGCCGACCATTGCTGCCTGTAGTTTCAAACGGCACAAAGGCGAGCCTTTTATCTATCCGCGGAATGATCTGAGCTATACCGCCAATTTTATGCGCATGATGTTCGCCACCCCCTGTGAGGAGTTCGAGCCAGACCCCATCACAGTAAAGGCGCTGGATCTGCTGTTTATCCTGCATGCCGACCACGAACAAAACGCCAGCACTTCCACCGTGCGCATTGCTGGCAGCTCTGGCGCCAACCCCTTTGCCTGCATCTCCGCTGGTATTGCCTCTCTCTGGGGGCCGGCACATGGCGGGGCAAATGAGGCGGTCCTGAATATGCTGGATGAGATTGGCGATATCTCCAATGTTGATAAATATATCGCCAGGGCCAAAGACAAGAACGACCCTTTCCGGCTGATGGGATTCGGCCACCGGGTCTATAAAAACAATGACCCCCGGGCGACCATTATCCGCAAGGTCTGCTATGACGTGCTGGAAAATATGCCAGATGCCAGTAGCCCGCTATTTGAACTGGCGCTGAAGCTGGAGGAGATCGCCCTGAAGGATGACTATTTCATTTCACATAAACTCTATCCCAATGTCGATTTCTACTCGGGCATTATCTATCGGGCGCTCAATATACCGATGAATATGTTTACCGTGATGTTTGCCATCGCCCGCACTGCCGGGTGGGTTGCCCATTGGATGGAGATGATTGGCGACCCGGATCACCGTATTGCACGCCCCCGCCAGCTCTATCTGGGGGCTGCCGAACGCGCCTATGTGCCGCTTGATAAGAGGGAGTAGGCCAGGGAAGGGTGCTCTCACTCCCCCATCAGCTCCTGCAACTGGCTCAGCGAGGCTCGTTGCAGGGGTCTGTCACCCAAGGGGCCCAGTGGCGACTGGCGCAATGCCTCCAGCGGGAGGAGCGTAAGCTCAATATCTGTATCCCCTGCACGAAAACGGCAGAGCGGGTAGCTGCGCTTTACCCCGCCACTGAAATAGAGGGTTCTCTCCCCGTCATGCCAGGGGATATCCCGATCCAGCAGGGAGAGAATCACCTCTTCTGGCGTCTCGCTAAAGAGGTGTAGCTCTATCCTGTTATGGGGGCCGGCTGTACCCGTCAGAACCGGCCCCACCAGGCGGGGGTTGAATGGTGCCAGGGTTTTCATCGCCGCCACGGCCTGTCGGCGCAGCTCATTCAATACCGCAGGTTGCTGCTCTGGCTGAAACAGCGATTGGTGCACCTTTAGTGCCTGCTCGATCTCTGCTTCGGTCGGCAGCTCAAAACGGCCTGTAGTGCCCAGCCTCTCAGCCGCTTTTCGGCGTGCCATGCGCACATCCCGGCATGAGCCATCTGCCAGGGTACGCACTATTTCATAGACCATACGTTGGTGCAGGCGGCCATCTCTTCTGTTATGAGACATTGGCTAAAAGATCTCTTCTGGGCTGTCCGTGCTATCCGGGCCAGAACCATTCCTCAGGCCACTGCCCGGGGTTGCCTGCTCTTCAGGGGCATTTGCCGCACGGAAAACCTCAAAGATCGCATCCTGCTGATCCGCTCCTGCGCGTCTGCCTGTGTGTGGGTCAATACGCACGGTCACCATGCCTGGCGGCATCTGTAGCGGGTGTTCGGGAACATCCTTTAACGCCACCCTCATGAAGTCAATCCAGGCTGGCAGTGCGGCCTTGCCGCCCACCTCACCCCTGCCCAGCGGTTTGGATGAGTCGAAGCCCACCCAGACAATGGCGACCAGGTCCGGGTGAAAGCCGTTGAACCAGGCGTCACGCTGCTCGTTGCTGGTGCCGGTTTTTCCGGCCAGATCATTGCGGCCCAATACCCGCGCCTTTCTGCCGGTGCCCCGCTTGATGACATCCTGCATCATGGAGTTCATCAGGTAATGGTTCTCCGGGCTGATCACGCGGGGGGCGACATGCTGAGGCGGCCCTTCAAGCTCTCTATCCGTCACCCCCTCCCCCTTTTCAAGCAGGCAGTCGTTACACACCCGAAGCGGTGTGGCTTTAAAGACGATGTTGTGCCGCCCATCCTCAATGTGCTCAATGAAATAGGGTTTTACCCGGTAGCCGCCATTGGCCAGCACCGAGTAACCCATGGCCATCTGCAGTGGCGTCACCGCCCCACTGCCCAATGCCAGCGACAGGTCGTGCGGCAGCTCATGAGGGTCGAAGCCAAACTTCTCTGCCTGCTCCAGCGCCCGGTCAACGCCAATGGCGCGCAACAGGCGAATGGAGACCAGGTTGCGGGATTTGGTCAGCGCAAAACGCAGGCGGGTGGGACCAAAAAATTTGCCGCTGTAGTTTTCTGGGCGCCAGGCGCTCTCCAGGCCGGGGGCATCAAACACCACCGGCGCATCGTTGATCAGGCTGGCTGCGGTATAGCCCTCATCCAGGGCGGCTGAGTAGATGAAGGCCTTGAAACCCGATCCAGGTTGCCGCCTGGCCTGAACTGCCCGGTTGAATTTACTGTTGTAGAAATCAAAGCCACCCACCACAGCCAACAGTGCACCGCTGTCGGGATCGACCGCAACCAGCGCCCCCTCCACCGCAGGAATCTGGGCCAGCTGCCACTCTGGCTCCTGCTCTGTCCCCCTGTTTTGGAGGCGAATCAGATCCCCCACTACCAGAATCTCCCCCGCATCTTTAGGCGCTGGGCCGCGCCTGTTTTCATTGACGTAGGGCCTGGCCCACTTCAGGCCATCCCATCCAATCTCCACCTCTTTTCCCCCGCCCAGATAGATGGTTGCTGAGCGCTCGGAGAGCGCTGTAACCAAGCCGGCCCATAGCCCCCCGATCTGCTTTTTATCCTTCAAATACTCATCCCACTCCTGCTCAGTGGCTGCTTCTGTCAGATCCAGATGCTGCGTCACGCCACGAAACCCATGCCGCCGGTCATAGGCGATCAGCGCCTTTCGCAGCGCCTCATTGGCTGCCTTCTGTAGCCGGCTGTCCAGCGTGGTGTAGACCTGGTAGCCCTGGGTATAGGCATCGTTGCCAAAACGCTCTACCAGGTCTGCCCGCACCATCTCTGCAAAATAGGGGGCTTCAACCTCCGGTTTGGGGACATGCAGTGAGGCGGTAATAGGCTCTTCAATAGCCGCGCTATACTCGGCCTGGGTAATAAAACCCAACTTTGCCATGCGCCCAAGTACATAATTGCGCCGCTCTATGGCCCTTTGGGGGTTGGCAAGCGGGTTGTTGCTGGAGGGTGCCTTGGGCAGCCCGGCAATCATTGCAATCTCTGGCAGTGACAGCGCCCCCACCTGTTTGCCGTAGTAGACCTGTGCGGCGGCACCCACGCCATAAGCGCGGTGCCCCAGGTAGATTTTGTTCAGGTAGAGTGCAAAGATATCCTGCTTTTCCAGCTCGCCCTCAATACGAAAGGCAAGGAAGATCTCCTTGAGTTTGCGTATGTAGGTCTTTTCCGGGGTCAGGAAAAAATTCCTGGCCACCTGCATGGTGATGGTACTGCCGCCCTGCCGGCGGTGGCCGCTCTGCAGCAGTCTGACAGCGGCACGCAGAATGCCTTTATAGTCCACCCCCGGGTGCTGAAAGAAACGGTCATCCTCTGCGGCAAGAAATGCCATGACCATCTGATCTGGAATCTCCCCATAGGAGAGGGGGACGCGGCGCTTCTCTCCAAACTCGGCAATCAGCCGGTGATCGCGGCTAAAGATTCTCAACGGCACCTGCAGGCGGACATCCCGCAGATGTGTTACCGATGGCAGTTCAGGTTCAAGGTAATAGTAGGCTGCTACAATGGAGGCAGCACCGGCAACCACACCAAGAGATACCAGCACTGTTCCGATTTTAATCAATCCAATGAGCCGCTTCATGCACCTTGTCACAGTTTTTTTGGGTGGAACATCCCAGAATAGAGGGGTGGAGAGGGGCTATAATAGCAAAAAACATCATCGGGGTTTTCCGCTGAAAACAAAAAAAACGCTTCACATGTTTTTTATTTACTGCTATATAGTTAAGCAGTCTAGTTAAAGCAAAACCTTTAACATTCTCATAAGGCCATGTTAATACAGCGAGAACAAGTACCGCATGTTTTCTATTTTCCAACGCAAAAAACCCGCCATCATTGGGCTGGACATCAGTTCGACGGCAATCAAACTGCTGGAGCTTAGCAAAACATCCTCCATGGGGCGCGGTGGCGCTCTGTTCAGAGTGGAAAGCTATGCGGTTGAACCTCTCCAGGAAAATGCTGTTGTTGAGAAAAACATTGCCGATGTGAATGCCGTTGGTGAGTCCATAAGAAATGTCGTAAAACGCTCCGGCTCACGCGCCAAACATGTTGCCGTGGCCGTCTCAGGCTCCGCTGTCATCACCAAGATTATCACCATGCCGGCCTCCCTCTCCGACCAGGAGATGGAGGCTCAGATCCAGCTTGAAGCAGACCAATATATCCCCTATTCACTGGAGGAGGTGAATATGGATTTTGAGGTGCTGGGTACCTCTGAAAAAAACCCGGAGATGATGGATGTTCTGCTGGCCGCCTCACGCAGCGAGAATGTCGATGATCGCGTCGCCGCCATTGAGATTGCCGGCCTCATCGCGGAGGTAGTCGATGTTGAAGCCTACGCCATGGAGAATGCCTTTAGCCAGATCGCAGATCAGCTTCCGGAGCATGGTGAAAATCAAACCGTTGCGGTAGCCGATGTCGGCGCATCAACCACCACCATGAATGTCCTGCACAACAACAAGATCATCTACACCAGAGAGCAGAACTTTGGCGGCCGCCAGTTGACCGAGGAGATCCAGCGCCGCTATGGCCTCTCTTATGAAGAGGCCGGCATGGCCAAACGTCAGGGCGGCCTGCCTGATAACTACATCCCCGAGGTGCTGGATCCCTTCCGTGAAGCCATGGTTCAGCAGGTGAGTCGCTCTCTGCAGTTCTTCTTCTCATCCAGCCCATATAACAGCGTGGATTATATCGTCATGGCGGGTGGCTGCTCCTCCATACCCGGTGTTGACGAGCTGATTGAGGAGAAGCTGGGAACCCCCGCCATTATTGCCAACCCGTTTGCCAACATGTCGGTGTCATCGCGGGTAAAACCTCAGAGCCTGAGTAACGATGCCCCATCCATGATGATTGCATGCGGCCTGGCGTTAAGGAGTTTTGACTAAAGATGGCACAGATCAACCTACTGCCCTGGCGCGAAAATCTTCGCAAACAGCGCCAACGCGAATTTGGTGTTGCCGTAGGAGGCATGGCCATTATTACCCTGCTGCTACTGATTATCGGCCATATGCACATTGCGGGCATGATCAAGCACCAAAACAATAGAAATGCCTTTTTAAAGAAAGAGATTGCTGCGGTAGAGAGCAAGATCAAAGAGATTAAGGATCTGGAGTCAACCAAAGCAAAACTGCTGGCACGCATGGAGGTTATTCAGGAGTTGCAGAGCAGTCGGCCGGAGGTTGTGCATCTGTTTGACGAGCTTGTAAAGACCGTCCCTGAGGGTGCGCTGCTCACCAAGGTTGAACAGAGCGGAAAGAGTATCCGAATAGATGGCCGCGCCCAGTCCAATGCCAGAGTATCCGCCTATATGCGCAAGATCGAGGCATCAGAGTGGCTGGGGAAGCCACAGCTTCTGGTCATTGAGACAAAGGACAAAACCGGCACAGGCCTTAATCATTTTCGTTTAAGCGCCCAGCAGATCAACCCTGCCAAAGGGGGCGGCCAGTGAACCTTGATGAACTAAATGAGCTGGACTTCAGCAACGTCGGCATCTGGCCCTGGCCGGTCAAGATCGTACTCATTCTGCTTGTCTGCACCCTCCTGTCTGTTGGGTTTTACTATTTTAATACCCAGGATCAGCTACTACAGTTTGAGCGGGCAGAAAAGGAGGAGGTTGCACTAAAAAAAGATTTTGAGGCCCTGCAGGCCAAGGCAGCCAATCTTGATAAATACAAACAGCAATTGGAGGAGATGAAGCAATCATTTGGCGCCATGCTACGCCAGCTTCCCAACAAAACCGAGGTTGCCGAACTACTGGTTGATGTCTCTCAAACCGGCCTGGCCGCAGGGCTGGAGTTTGAGCTTTTTAAACCCACGGGAGAGGTACCCAAAGAGTTTTATGCTGAGCTGCCAATAAAACTCAAAGTGCATGGTGGCTTCCACGAATTTGGAGAGTTTATCAGTGGGTTGGCCGCTCTCCCCCGCATTGTCACTATCCATGATGTAAGAATCTATCCCGCAGGCAAGCAGGGGAAATCCCGCGGGCGGCCTGGTGGAACAAAGCTGGTTTTGGAAGCAACAGCAAAAACCTACCGCTATATCGATGAGGGGGGTGAATAGTGAAAACAGACACTGCCTCCCTCCTGCTAAAAAGTGTGGCCGCCATTTTTGCCTGCGCAGCGCTAACCGCCTGCAGCAACAACCAGATGGAGGATCTCCACAAATTTGTCGAAGAGGTCAAATCCCGGCAAGCAGGCCGCATCACGCCTCTTCCAGAGATCAAACCTATAGAGACCTTCATCTACACCGCTTCGGACAAGCGCAATCCATTTGCCTTCTCTGTAGGGGAGGAGCCTGAGATGGAGATGGATCTTCCCGATAATGGCATTCGACCCGACACCCTGCGCCGCAAAGAGGAGCTTGAAGATTTCCCTCTGGACTCCCTCCGCATGGTTGGAACCCTGGAGCAGCATGGAAACACCTGGGGGCTGGTCCGGTCGCAGGAGGGAACCATCTACCGCGTCCAGCCAGATAATTATATGGGCCAGAATCACGGACGCATTACCCGCATTTCAGAAGACCAGATTGAACTGATAGAGATCGTGCCAGACGGGCAGTCAGGCTATATGGAACGGCCCGCCTCACTCTCACTGAGCGAAGATGAATAAAACAGAGGAAATGAAGATGAACAGCAAGCCGGTCAAATCCGGATCACAGCATCAGGCCCGCCGTAGAACAGGCAGATACCACCACTGTGCTGCGGTGATCCAAGCGCTACTGCTAATTCTTGTTACAGCTCTGTTTTCGCCAGCCCATGCCATGGGGAATGTGGTACTGGAAAGCATCAAGTCCACCACACTGCCCGGCAATCGAGTACAGATCACCCTTACCGCCTCCGGGCCGCTGATGCAGCCAACCAGCTTTACTACAGACCATCCTGCGCGCATCGCCCTGGATTTCACCGGAATGAAGAGTGGCCTGAAAAACAAGACCCTTCCAATCAGCGTCGGCATGGCCAGAAGCATTACCGCCATCGAAGCAGGTTCACGTACGCGCATCGTCATCAATCTGGTCGCATCCGTCCCTTATGACATCAACCTGGATGGAAACCAGGCAGTCATCACCATCGAAGGCGGAAACACTGCTGCCGATCAACCTCCGGCCTTACAGGCAGAACAATCACAAGAGGCCACCGCCTCCTATACCCGCAGCATATCCAGGGCACAGGCGATTGAAAATATCGACTTCCGCCGCGGCAGTGCCGGAGAGGGGCGGATAATGATCACCCTCTCAGACCCTGGCACCCTGGTCGATCTGCGTGAAGAGGGTGGCCACATTGTGGTTGATTTCCTGGATACAGCACTGCCGCGGCAGCTGACACGCAAATATGATGTGACTGATTTTGCTACGCCCGTGCAAACCGTTGAAGCCTCCCCATCTGGCAGCAATGCCAAAATAGAGATCTTCCCCATAGGCAACTATGAGCATCTGGCCTATCAAACGGATCGACTCTATACGGTTGAGGTTCGCCCGCTCACCAAGGCACAGAAAGCGAAGATTGAACAGGACAAAGCGATCTTTACCGGGGATCGTCTCTCCCTCAACTTCCAGGATATTGAGGTGCGTTCTGTCCTGCAGCTACTGGCGGATTTTACCGGCCTGAATATGGTCACCAGCGATACGGTAAAAGGGCGCATCACCCTGCGGCTGAAGAACGTCCCCTGGGATCAGGCGCTGGATATCATCCTCAAGACCAAAGGGCTCTCCATGCGGCGCACCGACAAGGTCATACTTGTCGCCCCCACAGAGGAGATTGCCGCCCGAGAGAAGCTGGTGCTTGAATCAGAACGCCAGATCGAAGAGCTGGCTCCACTGCGCGCTGAGTTTATTCAGGTCAACTATGCCAAGGCAGCAGACCTCGCTACGCTGCTCAAGAGTGAAGAGAACAAGCTGCTCTCCGAACGGGGCAATGTAACGGTTGACGAGCGCACCAACACGCTGCTGGTGCAGGACACCACCTCCAAGCTGGAGGAGGTCCGCAGCCTGGTCGAGCTGCTGGACATCCCTATCCGGCAGGTACTCATTGAGTCACGGGTAGTGATTGCCAACGATGATTTTGCCAAGGATATAGGTGTTAAATTAGGTGGTGGATACACTGCAGACAAGGCATTTCCCAACAGCAATACCCAGGCACTGGTCACTGGCGGCCTGCCCGGTGACGTTACCTGGAACCCTGCTTTTGGCCCAACCTATATAGAAAATCCAGCAGGCACAGGTAATGATTCTCTGATGGTCAACCTGCCCCAGGCGCTAAGCGCAACCCGTGGAGGAGCTATTAACCTGGTTTTAGCAAGAGTGGCCTCACACCTGCTGCGCCTTGAATTAAGCGCCATGCAGCAAGAGGGTCGGGGCGAGCTCATCTCCAGCCCGCGAGTCATCACCTCTGATCAGAACAAGGCTATTATCAGGCAGGGTCTGGAGATCCCTTATGAGGTGAGATCCTCCAGTGGCGCGACAACCATTGCCTTTAAAGAGGCGCTGCTAAAACTGGAGGTCACCCCCCACATCACACCGGATGACCGCATCATAATGGATCTTATTATTAACAAGGACAACCCTGACTATACAAATGCACTTCTGGGCATACCACCTATCGACAGACGCTCGGTTGAAACCACTGTGCTGGTAGAAAATGGCGAGACCATTGTGCTGGGTGGTGTCTTTGAGCGTGACAAAACAGAAAATATCGAGCGTGTTCCATTCTTCGGTGATCTGCCTTATGTTGGCTTTATGTTCAAACAACGCATTGAACGAGATGAAAATCAGGAGCTGCTCATCTTTGTCACACCCAAAATCCTGAAAGACACACTGAGCATACGTTGATGGCACTAAACAGCCCCTGGCCGTGAGCAATAACAGGAACCAAATAGCTGGACAGCGTCTACATGCAGCGTATTGAAAATATTTTTCTTGTTGGCCCAATGGGGGTAGGCAAAAGCACCATCGGCAAACAGCTTGCAGCAAAGATCGGCCTGGAGTTCAGGGATAGTGATCTTGAAATCCAGAAGCGTACCGGGGTGGATATTCCCACCATCTTTGAGTTTGAAGGTGAAGCAGGTTTCAGAAAGCGGGAGCAAGCCATTCTGGATGAGCTGACCCGGCAACGGGGAGTGGTGGTATCGACAGGCGGCGGTGTCGTACTTGATGCCGCAAGCCGGCAATACCTGACCGCACGGGGGATCGTCATCTACCTGCTCTGCTCTCCTGAGCAACAGTTTGCCAGAACACAAAAGGATCGCAGCCGCCCTCTGCTACAGACCAAAAATCCTCTGGCCAAGCTACAGGAGTTGATGGCCCAGCGTGACCCGCTATACCGACAGGTTGCTGATCACATCATATCTACTGAGAGGCGTAACGCCGCCTCGGTAACAAAAGAGATCATCCAGCGGGTCTCTGAAAAGTAGAGGCCGCCGGGCAGATCAACCCACTCATAGCACCAGGCCCTGCTTTCCGGGATAATACCGCTATCCAATCCACTGTACGGAACCCTGCTTGTGCAACCGACCACTCAAACCCTGCACGTTGACCTCGGCGAAAGAAGTTACCCGATCTACATCGGCCCCGGCCTTTTAGGAGAGGCTGAGCTGTACCGGCGCCATATCCCCGGCCAGCAGGTTATGGTGGTTAGCAATGAGACTGTTGCCCCTCTCTATCTGGAGCAGGTGCTGACCGCTCTCAAAGGTTTTCAAACAAGCTCTGTTATTCTGCCGGATGGTGAGCAGTTTAAAACCCTTGAAATCTGGAACCGCATATTTGATGCCCTGTTGGCACAGCATTTTGACCGGCGCTGCACCATAGTTGCGCTGGGTGGCGGCGTTATTGGCGACATGGCAGGCTTTGCCGCCGCCGCATATCAGCGCGGCGTTCACTTCATTCAGGTTCCCACCACCCTGTTGGCGCAGGTTGACTCTTCAGTCGGCGGAAAAACCGGCCTGAATCACGCGCTGGGCAAAAATATGATCGGCGCCTTCTATCAGCCGCGCTGCGTCATTGCCGATACCGAGACACTCAACACACTTGAAGACCGCCAGCTGGCAGCCGGCCTGGCAGAGGTCATCAAATATGGCCTTATTACAGATGCAGCGTTTTTTGCCTGGCTGGAGCAGCATCTTGATGCCCTGCTAAACCGAGACATTGAAGCCCTCTCTTACGCCATAGCGCGCTCATGCCAAAACAAGGCCCGCATCGTAGCCGCTGATGAGCTTGAAGCAGGCCAGCGCGCCCTGCTCAATCTGGGTCACACCTTTGGACATGCCATAGAGACCGGGGTGGGGTATGGAGATTGGCTGCATGGAGAGGGGGTCGGCGCAGGGATATGCATGGCAGCGAGCCTGTCACAAAAACAGGGGTGGCTGACCAGCGATGAAAAAGGGCGTATTGTAGCGATTATCAAACGCGCAGGCCTGCCCGTGGAGCCGCCCTCCAGCTTAACGCCGGAGCGTTTCATAGCGCTCATGTCCGTAGACAAAAAAGTAGTTGATGGCCACCTGCGCCTGGTGCTGCCCCAGGGTATAGGAAAATCTGTTGTGACTGGCGACTTTAATCATGACCACCTAAATGCCACGCTAAATGAATATAGAAGAGCAAACCGATAGCTACACCCCTTCCGCCAGCAGGCCGGCAGCGCCGGCTGACGGCACGGCATCCACCCACCTATCGCAGTTCTTTACCTATCCAGAGCTAACACAGTGTCTGGATCTTATAAGCAATCTAACGGAAAACAGCAAACTGATCCCTTTAATAAAAGGCCCGCAGGGATCAGGCAAGACAACCCTCCTTTTTCAGCTTCAATCACAAGCCCCTGAACACTGGATGCTCTGCCGCATTGATGCCAACCCCATGATGCACCCCGAGCAGCTCTACTCTCTGCTCGCTCAACATTTTGGCATCCCTGAAAAAGATGACCTGATAAAGCAGGAGATTCTAAACCACTTTGAGCAGCTACAGCATGACGGCACGCTTCCCGTCATTGCCGTTGATGACGCGCATCTACTGCCAACAGACACCATCACTGAGCTGCTGCAACTGCACCTCCACTCCACCGCGAAAGAGAGCCATCTGCTGCACCTTATTCTATTCGCTGCACCTGCAATTGACGATATTCTGCAGAGACAGGAGACCCACACCCTTGCTGCGCAGATCATCCAGACACTGGATATACCCCCACTAAATGCTGAGCAGGCTGCCGCCTATATCACACAGATGCTCCTGGCCCGGGGCGCGCTCGAAGCCTTTGCACTTACCGCCGGCCAAATCGACAAGATCGTCCACAGCAGCCAGGGGCTGCCCGGGCAGATTGAAAATCTCTTAACCAAACTGCCGGCACACCCTGCTACACCCCAAAAGCCAACCGAGCGGTCTGCACTAAAGCTACTGATGGAAGACCTGCCCATAACCGCCATTGTCGGCACACTCGGGCTTATCTCAATCATCTTGGTGCTCTTGCTTTTTCAAGATGAGATCAATGCCTTTTTCAATAAAACCCCACCCAGCAAGACCCCTGCTGAGCATGCCATAATCGAAAGCCTGCCGGGGATTACACTGAAGCTGCCCCCCTTGCCCGATGATCCAAAGAGAGCGCCAGAGAAGACGCAGGAGTTGCCGCCCTATATCACACCCGTTGAAGAGCTGGAACCCATCACAAAGAGGGAGGAGGAGGCTATCGCGATTGCGCCGCCAGCTGAAAAAGCCGAAGCTCAGGCTGAGATAGAGGGGCCGGTTCCAGCTGCTCCAATGGTTGATGTAGCAGAGGCGCCAACCGCGCCTGTTGCGATAACCCCGGAGGTAGCCAAACCGGTTGTCGCCCCCGTCAAACCTGTCACCGCTCCCGGGATTGCAACAAAGCCGCCCCCCGCACCAAAGATAGAGCCCAAACCCCAGCCCAAAACAGTCAAAAAGGGGCCAAGGCAGGAGGCGTGGCTGCTCGCACAAAAACCAACTGCCTATACCCTTCAGATTATCGGTTTAACAAAGCGCTCAAACATCCCGGCATATATCAGGCAGCACAGGCTGGCAGGGAAGGTTGCCTACTTTAAAACCTCACGCAATGGCCAACCCTGGTATCCACTGCTCTATGGCATCTACCCGAACCGGGCTGCCGCCATAGCCGCCCGGCCGGGGCTTGCAGCACAACTGCGGCAAAAGGGGATCTGGGTGCGCAGCCTGGAGTCTGTGCATAAAGAGATCAACGCAGCAAAATAGACAACATCCCCTCACTCTACGGTTACGGACTTTGCCAGATTGCGGGGTTGATCGACATCGGTGCCCTTCAGGAGGGCCACATGATATGAGAGCAGTTGCAGCGGGATGCTATACACAATAGGCGCCGTGGTTGGGAAGATGTCATCCAGCGTCAGGTTTTGGTAATGATCCAAACCTATGCTGACGGCACGGTCACTAAACAGAAAGAGCTCGCCGCCTCGCGCCCGCACCTCTTGCAGGTTTGACAGCACCTTCTCCAGCAACGCATCATCCGGCAGGGCGCAGACCACCGGCATATCTTCATCCACCAATGCCAGGGGGCCATGCTTTAGCTCCCCGGCAGGATAGGCTTCGGCATGGATATAGGAGATCTCCTTCAGCTTCAAGGCACCCTCCAGTGCAATGGGATAAAAGGTACCACGCCCTAAAAAGAGGGCATTCTCCTTTTTGGCAAAGCCATTGGCCATTTCACGAATCGCATCTGACAGCTCCAGCACCACCTCGACCTGGCGGGGCAGGGCATGCAGCTCATCCACCAGCTCTTTTTCACGCGCCTGAGCCATCCCCCGCCTGCGGGCAAACGCCAGGGTAAGCAGGCGAAAGACCACCAGCTGTGTGGTAAAGGCCTTGGTGGAGGCGACCCCGATCTCTGGCCCGGCGCGCGTCATCAGCGCAACATTGGACTCACGCACCAGTGAACTCTCTGGCACATTGCAGATGCAGAGGCTCCCCAGGTAGCCGGCATCCTTTGCACCGCGCAGCGCCGCCAGGGTGTCTGCCGTCTCACCCGATTGGGAGATCGTAACAAACAGCGTGTTTTTCGGCACCACAACCCGGCGATAGCGGTATTCGCTTGCCACCTCCACACTGCACTGCAGGCCGATCTCCTCCAGCCAGTATTTTGCCACCAGGCCGGCATGGTAGCTTGTGCCGCAGGCAATGATGTGCACCGCCTCTGTTCTGTCCAACAGGGCCTTGGCCTCATGGCCAAAGCTCTCTTCCAGCAGCCGCCCTTTGTAGATGCGCCCCTCAAGGGTTTCAGCGATAACCGCTGGCTGCTCATGGATCTCTTTGAGCATGTAGTGGGGATAGGGCCCTTTATCCGCTGTTGATGCGGCCAGGTGTGATTTTCGAACAGGGCGCTCTACGGCATTGCCGTCTCTATCAAAGATTGTGACACCATCACGCCGCACTTCAGCAATATCACCCTCCTCAAGAAAGATGAAACGCTGGGTAACCGGCAGCAGCGCAAAGACATCAGAGGCGATATAGTTACCGCCCTCTGCAACGCCAACCACCAGGGGGCTTCCAGCACGCGCAACCACCAGCCGCTCGGAATCTCCGGGGTCAGCCACCGCCAATGCATAGGCTCCAACCAGTTTGCTGATGGCAGTACGTACAATCTGAACCAGATCCTGGCGGCCGCCCATCAGGCTGGCAAGGAGATGGGCAATCACCTCGGTATCGGTCTCAGAGGTAAAGGTGTAGCCCTGGGCCTCAAGCTGTTTGCGCAGCTCGCTATGGTTTTCGATGATGCCATTGTGCACGATGGCAATCTGCTCCCCGCTCATGTGAGGGTGGGCATTCCGCTCAGCAGGCATGCCATGCGTTGCCCATCGGGTATGCGCTATACCAAGGTTGCCCTTAACGGTGTTCCTCTCCAGTAACCCCTGGAGCGCCGCTACCTTGCCAACAGAGCGAACACGTTGCAGTCGGCCATCCACTGTTCTGATAGCGATCCCTGCGGAGTCATACCCCCGGTATTCAAGGCGCTTTAGCCCCTCCAGCAAAACCGCTGTTACATCTTCCTGTGCTATGGCACCGACTATTCCGCACATAGTGATCTCGCCTCTATTTTTTCGATTTTTTTACCGGACGTTTCCAGCCCTTGACACTGTATTGTCTGCTGCGGCTGAGTGTCAGCATCTCCGGTTGCGCATCCGAAGTGATGGTTGAGCCTGCTCCAATGGTGGCACCCGCACCAACCGTAACCGGGGCAACCAGCTGTGAATCAGAGCCAATAAAGGCATTATCGCCAATAATGGTTTGAAATTTATTGGCACCATCATAGTTACAGGTGATGGTACCGGCACCAATATTCACCCCCTTCCCAACCACGGCATCACCGATATAGCTCAGGTGGCTGATCTTGCTGCCTTCATCAATCTCTGACTTTTTGATCTCAACAAAATTGCCCACCCTGTTTCTGCCCGCAAGCCTGGTTCCGGGCCGGATACGTGCAAATGGACCAATGACACTCTCGGCTCCGATAGTGGCATCTTCAATCAGACAATTTTCAAGGATCTGAACACCCCCGGCAACCGTGCTGTTACGAATAACGCTGTTGGCACCGATGCAGACCCCATCTCCCAACACGACCCGGCCTTCAATGATCACATTGATATCAATCTGCACATCCCGGCCAACCGTCAGCTCTCCACGAAGATCAAAGCGTGATGGATCCAAAAGCGCTACCCCTTGCTGCATCAGCCTTTTAGCCTGGTTATGCTGATAGTAACGCTCCAGTTGCGCCAGCTGGGCATGATCATTCACGCCCATCACCTCGGTTGCTTCATCAGGCTGCGCCACCTTCACATCCACACCATCGGCAACCGCAAGCTCCACAATATCGGTGAGATAGTACTCACCCTGCGCATTATCATTACCAATGCGCGACAGCCAGTCCGTCAGCCTCTTTTTATCTGCCACCAGAAAGCCTGTGTTGATCTCGGTAATGGCCAGCTCGGCAGCCGTTGCATCTTTCTGTTCTACAATTCGCTGCACGCTCCCCTGCTCATTGCGCACAATACGCCCATAGCCTGTGGGGTCTTCCAGATCTACGGTAAGCAGCGCCAGATCGCTCTGTGTCGCAGCCTGGATCAAAGAGGAGAGCGTTTCTGTCTGAATAAGCGGCACATCACCGTACAACACCAAAACCCGGTCAACATCAGCAAGGGCAGGAATGGCTTGATCCACCGCATGGCCTGTGCCCAACTGCTGGTTTTGCTCCACCCAGAGCAGATCACTGTCTGAGGAAAAGGTCTGTTGGACATCTTCACCGCCATGCCCAAACACAACAATGGTCTGTGCAGGATTGAGCTTGTTGGATGTATCAACAACATGCCTGAGCAGTGGACGGTTTGCCAATCGATGCAATACTTTAGGCAGGGAAGAGCGCATGCGCGTCCCTTGGCCAGCAGCGAGAATTACGACCCCAAGTTTCATCTGATTTCCATCTCTTTATTTTGATAGAACGCAGATTATACTCGGCATCAGGTTTTTTTATACGCAAAAAAAACGGCTCTCAATGAGAGCCGTTTTTAGTACCGCATTAACATCAGGTAATCAGCCGTGGGTTTTGCGCAACTTGTCAATTGCTCTCAGCTGCGCAGCCGCTTCCGCCAGCTCTGCCTGGGCTTTTGCGTGTTCAAAGTCAGCCTGTTGGCCTGCGAGGGCATCCTCGGCACGGCGCTTGGCTTCCAGTGCCGCTGCTTCATCCAGGTCGCTTGCACGAATAGCCGTATCGGCAAGGATGGTAATTACATGCGGCTGAATCTCGAGGATGCCTCCTGAGACGAAGAAGTGCTGCATCTCTTTGCCGCCGCCTTCATCGACTCGAACCTCACCCGGCTTGAGCTGTGTTACAAGCGGTGTATGGCGAGGCGCAATACCGAGTTCGCCCATTACGGCAGGTGCATAGACCATCTCTGCCAATCCAGAGTGGATTGCCCCCTCTGCACTCACAATGTCTACATGTATTGTCATTGCCATCTAAATATCTCCAGAGCAGAAAGCAGCGATTACTTCTCTTCCTTTGCTGCTGCTTCTTCGATTCCACCGACCATGTAGAAGGCCTGCTCCGGCAGGTGATCGTACTCACCGGCAAGAATGGCCTTGAAGCCGGCCAGTGTATCTTTCAGTGAGACATATTTACCTGGCGCGCCGGTAAACACCTCTGCCACGAAGAAGGGCTGGGAGAGAAAGCGCTGGATCTTGCGGGCGCGGGTTACAGAGAGTTTGTCCTCGTCGGATAGCTCGTCCATACCCAGGATGGCGATAATATCCTTCAGCTCTTTATAGCGTTGCAGCGTACCCTGCACACCCCGAGCCACCTCGTAGTGCTCTGCACCAACGATGTTTGGATCCAGGATCCGGCTGGTGGAGTCCAGTGGGTCCACAGCGGGATAGATACCCAGCTCCGCGATCTGACGGGAGAGCACCAGGGTCGCATCCAAATGGGCAAATGTGGTTGCCGGAGAGGGGTCGGTCAAATCATCCGCCGGCACATAGACGGCCTGGAATGAGGTGATGGAGCCGGTCTTGGTAGAGGTGATACGCTCTTGCAGTGCGCCCATCTCTTCTGCCAGGGTAGGCTGATAGCCTACAGCAGAAGGCATACGGCCCAGCAGCGCGGACACTTCGGTTCCCGCCAGGGTGTAGCGGTAGATGTTGTCAACAAACAGCAGTACGTCACGCCCCTCGTCACGGAAGTTTTCAGCCATGGTCAGCCCGGTCAGCGCAACACGGAGTCTGTTGCCCGGAGGCTCGTTCATCTGGCCGTAGACCAGTGATACCTTGTCCAGTACGTTGCCTTCTGCCATTTCGTGGTAGAAGTCGTTGCCCTCACGAGTACGCTCACCCACACCGGCGAATACCGAGAAGCCGGAGTGCTCAACCGCGATGTTACGGATGAGCTCCATCAGGGTAACGGTTTTGCCTACACCAGCACCACCGAACAGGCCAACCTTACCACCCTTCTGGATGGGCATGATCAGGTCGATAACCTTGATGCCGGTCTCCAGTACCTCCAATGCACTCGACTGCTCATCAAACTTGGGAGCCGTACGATGGATAGGCATATATTTATCCGTCTCTACAGGTCCTGCGTCATCGATTGGATTACCCAGTACATCCATGATGCGCCCCAGGGTGCCCTGACCTACGGGTACCTGGATGGGTGCGCCTGTATTGTCAACCTCCAGACCACGTTTCAGGCCATCGGTAGATCCCATGGCAATAGCACGAGCCACACCGTCGCCTAGCTGCTGCTGAACCTCCAGGGTCAGACCGACCTCTTCGATTTTCAGCGCATCGTAGACCTTAGGCATTTCACCACGGGGGAACTCAACATCCACAACCGCGCCAATGATTTCTACCACTTTACCGGCCATTAGTTAATCCTCTTTCTTTCCTGATCGGGTCAGGTTGAAAATTTAATACTCTAAAAAATTCGTTTTGCTCAAGCTGCAAACAACTCATGGCACCTTATACCGCCGCTGCACCACTTACGATCTCGGAGATCTCCTGGGTAATCGCTGCCTGGCGCGCCTTGTTGTAAACCAGCTGCAGTTCATCAATCAGCTCGCCTGCATTGTCTGATGCGGATTTCATTGCAACCATCCGGGCAGACTGTTCACAGGCACCATTCTCTACCACGCCCTGATAGGCCAGCGACTCAATGTAGCGTGTCAGCAATCCATCCAGAACCTCTTTTGAATCAGGCTCATAGATGTAGTCCCAGTGGTGCTTCAGCTCTTCTTCTGAGTCACCGGCTATGGGAACCAGCTGCTCAACCGTAGGCTGCTGGGTCATGGTGTTCACAAAGTTGTTATAGGCGATATAGATACGGTCTATTTCGCCATTTTCATAGGCATCCAGCATCACCTTCACAACACCGATCAGGTCCTCAATGCGGGGGGCATCACCCAGCTGTGTCACCTCTGCCATCACCTTGCCGCCGTAGCGCCGGAAGAAGCCCAGCGCCTTTTTGCCAATGGTGCAGAACTCAACCTCGATGCCTTTATCTTGCTGCACCTTGATCTCTTTGGCCAGCTGGCGAAACAGGTTGTTATTCAGACCGCCACACAGGCCGCGGTCGGATGAAATAACGATGTAACCCACTCGCTTCACTTCACGTTCAACCATGAAGCTGTGCTTGTATTCCGGATGCGCATGGGACAGGTGGCTGATGACATTTTTCATCTTTGCCGCATAAGGGGCGGTTGCCTCTTTGCGATCCTGAGCCTTGCGCATTTTGGCGGCCGCCACCATCTCCATCGCAGAGGTGATCTTCTGCGTGTTTTTGATGCTGGCGATCTTGGTGCGTATCTCTTTTGCGCCTGCCATGATTGCTCTCTATTGAATAAGCCTGAATGCGTTCTTGTCTATCTCTCAGCCTACCAGCTGTGGTTGGCCTTGAAATCCTTGAGCGCATCATGCAATGACTGGATAATCTCGTCATTGTAGTCGGCTTCTTTGTTGATCTTTTCGCTCAGTGCCTGCTGGTTGCCCTTCATGTAACTGTGAAGTGAGCTTTCAAAAGCCACAATCTTGCTGACCTCGACATCATCCAGGTAGCCTTCGTTGGCGGCAAACAGGGAGACGGCCATTTCAGCCACAGAGAGCGGGGAGTATTGCGCCTGCTTCATCAGTTCGGTCACACGCTCGCCGCGTTCCAGCTGCTTGCGGGTTGCCTCGTCAAGGTCTGATGCAAACTGGGCAAATGCCGCCAGCTCACGATATTGCGCCAGTACCAGACGCACGCCACCACCCAGCTTTTTGATGATCTTGGTCTGAGCTGCACCACCTACGCGCGATACAGAGAGGCCGGCGTTGATCGCTGGGCGGATACCGGCGTTGAACAGGTCGGCTTCCAGGAAGATCTGACCATCCGTAATAGAGATTACGTTGGTCGGTACGAATGCTGATACGTCGCCACCCTGGGTTTCAATGATCGGCAGTGCGGTCAGTGAGCCGGTCTTGCCTTTCACTTCGCCATTGGTGATCTTCTCAACATGCTCGGCGCTGATGCGTGATGCACGCTCCAGCAGACGCGAATGGAGATAGAAGACATCACCCGGATAGGCTTCACGGCCTGGTGGACGACGCAGCAGCAGTGAAACCTGGCGATAGGCCCAGGCCTGCTTGGTCAGATCATCATAGATAATCAGTGCATCTTCACCGCGGTCACGGAAATATTCGCCCATGGTGGCGCCAGCGTATGGCGCAATGAACTGTAGTGCGGCAGAGTCAGCGGCGGAAGCTGCAACCACAATGGTGTGATCCATTGCGCCGTGCTCTTCCAGCTTGCGGACAACCTGCGCGATGGTGGAGGCCTTCTGGCCAATCGCAACATAGATACACTTAACGCCCGTACCCTTCTGGTTGATGATGGCATCGATGGCGATGGCGGACTTGCCGGTCTGGCGGTCGCCAATGATCAGCTCACGCTGTCCACGTCCGACTGGCACCATGGCATCGATTGCTTTCAGCCCGGTTTGAACCGGCTCGTCCACAGATTTACGTGCGATAACACCTGGCGCAATCTCTTCGATAGGTGAAGTTCCAGCCGCATCAACGGCACCCTTGCCATCAATCGGCTGACCCAGCGAATCAACAACACGTCCCAGCAGGCCCGGGCCTACAGGCACCTCCAGAACGCGGCCGGTGCACTTTACAGCATCGCCTTCAGAGAGGTGTGTATAGGGGCCAAGGATAACAGCGCCGACAGAGTCACGTTCGAGGTTCAGGGCAAGACCAAAGCTGTTGCCTGGAAACTCCAGCATTTCGTATGACATTGCATCTGCCAGACCGTGGATGCGGGCAATGCCGTCAGTCAGGCTGACGATGGTGCCTTCTGTGCGGGCTTCGGTTTCTGGCTCGTATTTCTCAATCTGACTTTTAATCAGATCACTAATTTCAGATGGATTGAGTTGCATGATGGCTTCTCGTTATATTCCTAATTCAGTGGCTAGCTTTCGCAGTCGACCCTGTACAGATCCGTCGATCACCAGATCCCCGGCGCGTATAATTACGCCACCAATCAGATCATGATTGATTTTACTGGTAACCCGGATGTCACGATCAAGGCGCTTTTTCAGAGCAGCTGCAAGCGTATTTTCTTGAGCCTTGGTCATCTTGTATGCGGAGACCACCTCCACATCAAGTCTTCCCTGGCTCTCATTTTTAAGCCCTTCGTAGATCGACGCGATCTCAGGCAGGACACCCAGCCGGCCATTGCGTACCAACAGGCGCACCAGATTTTGGCCTTCCATATCCAGATGCTCTCCGCAGATATCAAACAGCAGCGAAACTTGCTGGTCGCTCTCAAACTTTGGATTCGTGATGGCGACAGCCACCCTCTCATCCTGCACAATGGCCGCCAGCAAACCCAGTGTATCGGACCAGTGATCCAGCTTGTCGCACTCCCTGGCTCGGCCAAAAACGGCCTCCGCATAAGGGCGGGCAATGGTTAAGTTCTCTCCAGCCATAATGGTGCCTTAGATCTGATTGGCGACTGAATCGACAACGCCCTTATGGGCCGCCGCATCGATTTCACGCTGGAGGATCTTCTCTGCGCCGGCAACTGCCAGTGTTGCAACCCGTTCACGCAGCTGCTCACGAACCCGGTTGACCTCTTGATCAATCTCGGCACGGGCCGCTGTTAACAGGCGCTCACCTTCCGCACGGGCTTCCTCTTTTGCCTCATCGACAATTTCAGATGCCCGCTTTTCACCTTGCGCCTTGATCTCGGAGGCCTGATTCTTGGCTTCCATCAGGATCTCTTTGGCATGCTGTCTTGCAAGCACCTCATCATGCTTGCCTTTTTCGGCAGCAGAGAGGCTATCGGCTATTCCATTGCGACGCTCTTCCAATGCGCCCATCATCGGAGTCCAGACATATTTCAGCGTGAACCAAACGAACACGCCAAACGATACAAGCTGGCCGAATAGAGTTAGATTGATGTTCATTCTGTTATTACCTCGCTTTCAGTTGCCTGAAAGTCGCTTCGCAGATAATCGGGTTTATAAGCCAGGAGTTAACCGGCAACCGCAAACAGTATGTACATCGCCAGACCAACAGCAATCATTGGTACGGCGTCAACCAGACCCATGACGATGAAGAACTGGGTGCGCAGCATTGGAATGAGTTCTGGCTGACGTGCAGCACCTTCCAGAAAGCGGCCACCGAGAACACCGATGCCGACAGCGGCACCTAATGCACCCAGGCCCATCATGATTGCGCCGGCAATATACAGCAGTGCTTGTTCCATTTTGGTCTCCCGTTATATGGTGTGTGAGTTAGTAAATAAAAGGTTGATTATGTAAATCAGTGCTCGTTATGAGCCATATCCATATAGACAATGGCCAGCGTCATGAAGATAAACGCCTGCAAGGTTATGATAAGGATATGAAAGATCGCCCAGCCCAGCTGAAGCACGCCGCCGAACAGGCCAAGAATCACTCCAGCGTTGTACATGATGGCGATCAGAATAAAGATCATCTCACCGGCATACATGTTACCGAAGAGACGAAGCGCCAGTGAGACTGGCTTGGCAATCAGGCTGACAAACTCCAGCAAGAAGTTGATTGGAATGAATATCGCCTGAACAACCGGGTTGCCTGAGGTGAACGGCATGAAGGTGAGTTCGCCCATAAAACCCTTGAAGCCTTTCACCTTGATGCTGTAGAAGAGCATCAGGCCAAAAACACCGATTGCCATACCGAAGGTGGCATTGGGGTCTGTAGTGGGGACGACCTTCATGAAGTGGATGCCAAACCAACCGGCAATCAGTGGAATTACATCGACGGGGACCAGATCCATCAGGTTCATCAGGAAGATCCATATAAAGATGGTCAACGCCAATGGAGCAACCAGGACATTCTTGCTGGTAAAGGAGCCGCGAACACTCTCATCAATGAACTCGATGATCCATTCGCAAAAATTCTGCAGGCCGCCAGGGACGCCGGTGGTTACCGTATCGGCAGCCTTTTTGAAGAAGTAGAGAAACAGCCCGCCCAGCAGGAGCGACCAGAACATGGTATCCAGGTGGATTGCCCAGAAACCCATCTGCGCCGCTTCTGCCGCAGAGTGGGCTATACCCCATGACCCATCCGCATGCTGACCGAAGGTCAGGTTGGTCAGATGGTGCTTGATGTATTCGCTTGAAGTTAGGGTGTCGCCTGCCATCTCTTTGCGTTCTCAAACTTGTTCGTTGTCAGTTAAGCAAACTCATGAATCCCGGCATCAGATGGACGAGTAAAAAAGCGCCAAACAGGGCGCCGCCACTGAGCGGGTCAATTAACTGGACGGCGGCTGCAAACAGCACCCCGACCAGTATCAGCTTGGCAATCTCCGCTCCGTAGAGCCGGGCAACCAGCCTGTCTGGATGTTGAGCGCGATAGTGGCTGAACACCCAAAATGAAAAAAATGCATTCGCTGCGCTCGCAATCAAGCCACCCGCCAGGGCGGAGCAGGCATGATGCGGTGCTACGGTTGCTAATACGGCAGAGATCAGCAGGGTCATTACAAACTGTGCAAATACAGCCTTCCAAGCCTGACTTCTGTCTGTGATCTGCATCCCGGACCCCTGTGCCGAACTAAAGTACCGGGCGAATTAAAGCGGCGCAGTATAGGCGGATTCAGATAGCAGGTCAATCGGTGCCGTTAAATAATTGGCTGATTAATTCACCACCTACTGGATGTGTTCCAAAATCCCTTCCAGCTCATCGAGGCTGTTATAGGCAATGACCAGTTTTCCCCTCCCTTTTGCCCCTTGCTGGAGTTTGACCTGTGCGCCTAATCGCTCTGATAGATCCTCTTGCAACCGGGCAACATCCGGGTCTTCTCTGGCTGGTTTTTTTTGCTTTGCGGGATCGTCCGATGCTTCACCCTGAAGACGGCGAACCAGCCTTTCCGTCTCTCTTACCGATAACCCCTTTTTGACCACCTCTCTGGCGCCATCACTCTGTGCCTGCGCATGCAGTCCCAGCAGGGCGCGGGCATGCCCCATCTCAATCTTCCCCGCCTCAACCAGCCGTTTGACATCCTCATTGAGCTCCAGCAGGCGCAGCAGGTTGGTCACGGTGGTACGGGATTTTCCAACCGCCTGGGCGATCTGCTGGTGGGTGAGTTCAAACTCGTTCAGCAGGCGGTGCAGGGCGGTCGCCTCCTCCAGGGGGTTCAGATCCTCTCGCTGGATATTTTCGATCAGCCCCATTGCCATGGCGGTCTGATCCGATACCTCCCGGATCACTGTCGGGATCTCGCCCAGACCGACCTGTTGGGCTGCCCGCCAGCGGCGCTCGCCGGCAATGATCTCATAACGCCCCTGACCCACCGGACGCACCACAATCGGCTGCACCACGCCCTGGGCTGCAATCGAGTCAGCCAGCTCACGCAGGTTCTCGGGGTTGAAATCCCGGCGGGGCTGGTATCGTCCCCGCTGGATCAGGTCTACTGGCAGGGTAGCAAAGTTGCCATCCTTTGAGCCAGCAGCATCGGCGCTGCTCTGCTCTTCAAGCCCACTGCCCAGCAGGGCATCCAGACCTCGTCCAAGACCACGTTTTTTTGCTGCCATGTCGAATCAGTTACGGTTCAGGTTGTGTGTTGATCGGGCACTACGCTGAGGCGGGGCGGCGCTGCTCATGCCGCCGCAAAACCTCACTGGCCAGCGCCAGATAGGAGATCGCCCCGCGGGAGGATTTGTCATACATCAGCACTGGCAGGCCGTGGCTCGGCGCCTCGGCCACCCGCACGTTTCGGGGTATCACGGTGTTGAATACCTTGTCTTTGAAGTGGGTCAGCAGCTGTGCCGATACCTCCACGGCCAGGTTGTTGCGCGGATCGTGCATGGTGCGCAGTATGCCTTCGAGTTGCAGGCCCGGGTTGCGGCTATGTTTGAGCTGCTCGATGGTCTTCATCAGCGCCGACAGCCCTTCCAGCGCATAGTATTCTGTCTGTAGCGGCACCAATACCCCTCCCGATGCCACCAGGGCATTGATGGTGAGCATGTTGAGCGAAGGGGGGCAATCTATGAAGATGTAGTCATATTTTTCCAGCGACCCCTCCAGCGCCAGGCTGAGACGCTTCTCCCGTAGCGGCAGGTCCATCAGCCCCACCTCTGCTGCGGTCAGATCGGCATTGGCCGGCAGGATATCCATCCCTATCCCGTCCAGTGTAACCACCGCCTCATGCAGGCGGCACTCACCCAGCAGTACATCGCAGCAGGAGTTCTCCAGGGCATGTTTATCCACCCCGCACCCCATGGTAGCGTTGCCCTGGGGATCAAGATCGACCAGCAGTACCCGGTTGCGTTTGCCCGCGATTGCGGCTGCAAGGTTTACCGATGTGGTCGTCTTGCCGACACCACCCTTCTGATTGGCAACTGTGATAATACGAGCCATGGCTTCATCAATGAATTGTCCACCGATCAACCCCCGGATTTGAGGCGGTTGGCGGATTTGAAAAATGGACTGTGCAGCATACACCCCGCCTGCTGATCAGAGAAGAGGCAAAGTTAACATTATCCTAGAAAAATCAGTTGAGCCTACTGTGAACGTCTAATGCACTCAATCTACAGGATTTTTTCCCACATTTTGAACTCACCGTATGGGTGATACGCAATCGTTCAAAATGTGGGAAAAAACCCTGTATCTTAAGCACCTTAGCCGCTCTCGCTACGGCTCAACTGATTTTTCTAGGATTATCCACTTTTGCTCTTTATCAGCACCGCATATCGCTCCCCTTCCAGCTGCGGCACCTGTAGTGGGATCACCTCAACTAATCGCTCTTGCAGATCTGCAGCCGCCAGTTCATCTTGTGTCTGACGGCCTTTCATCGCCAGCAGCTGTCCTGTGGGCGCAAGAAGGTGTGAGGTCAGATCAAGGATTCCAGAGAGGGCTGTGAAGGCACGGGTTATCAGGGTATCGAATTTATGAGGGGGCCTGTAGTTCTCTACGCGCGCCTGCTCTATCTGTACATTTTCTAATCCCAACGCCATTACAGCCTGCCTGACAAATCGGGTTTTTTTGCCATTGCTGTCCAGCAGCGTAAATTGGATTTCAGGGCGGGTAATGGCCAACGGTATGCCCGGCAGCCCGGCTCCAGTACCCACATCAAGAACCATTCTCCCTTGCAGGTAAGTGCTTACTGACAGGCTGTCCAGCAGATGACGGGGAACCATCTCTGCCAGATCGCGTACTGCTGTGAGGTTAAATGTCTTGTTCCAGCGGTTCAGCAGGGTGATATAGGCAAGCAGCGCCTCCTGCTGTTGTTCTGTAACCTGCAAATTCAGTTCCGCTATGCCGCTTGCCAGCAGCTGCCCCAGCTTTGCCTCTTTCATTTTTCTGTGCGTTTTATGTGGATCAGCAGCAGGGATATCGCAGCCGGTGTAATGCCCGGCATGCGGGATGCCTGACCCAGTGTCGCCGGGCGGTTTCGTTTCAGCTTCTCCCGCACCTCTGAGGAGAGGCCCCGCACCTGGTCGTAATCAATCTCATCCCCCAGCACAAGCGCCTCATTGCGCTGTTGCCGGTCAATCTCTTCGCGCTGGCGCTCGATATAACCCGCATATTTGGCCTGGATCTCCAGCTGTTCTGCCACCTTTGGGTCATCCACACCCGGGCCAACCCCGGTCAACTGCATAAGTGCTGCATAGCCGGTCTGCGGTCTGGCCAGCAGGTCCAGCACCCTCGCCTCTCGCGACAGCGCGCCATTGAGAATGGTTTGAACCTGCTCTTCAGGGATCTTGCCGGGATGCACCCAGCAGTCACGCAGCCGCTGTTGCTCCTGCACGATGGCCTCCCGCTTCTTTTCAAAGATGGCCCAGCGGTGGTCATCCACCAGCCCCAGCTGCCGCCCTTTTTCTGTCAGCCGCAGGTCGGCGTTATCCTCCCGCAGCAGCAGGCGGTACTCGGCCCGGCTGGTGAACATCCGGTAGGGTTCACTGGTGCCGCGGGTGATCAGGTCATCCACCAGCACTCCCAGGTAGGCCTCATCCCGGCGGAGGCTCCAGGGTGCCTCTTCACGCTGTTTCAGAACGGCGTTGGCCCCTGCCAGCAACCCCTGTGCCGCCGCCTCTTCGTAGCCGGTGGTGCCGTTGATCTGCCCGGCAAAAAAGAGCCCTTCCAGGTGGCGGGTTTCGAGTGAGGGGCGCAGATCCCGTGGGTCAAAAAAGTCATATTCAATCGCGTAGCCCGGCCGGGTGATCCAGGCATTTTCAAAGCCCTTCATGGAGCGCACCAGTGCATGCTGCACATCAAACGGCAGGCTGGTGGAGATCCCGTTGGGGTAGATCTCGTTGGTATCCAGCCCCTCCGGCTCAATAAAGATCTGGTGTGAATTGCGCTGTGCAAAGCGCATCACCTTATCCTCAATCGAGGGGCAGTAGCGGGGACCCACCCCCTCGATCACCCCCGCATAGAGGGGGGATCGGGAGAGTCCACCCCGGATGATCTCGTGGGTGCGCTCATTGGTGTGGGTGATGTGGCAGCTCACCTGCCGGGGGTGATCCGCCGGGGTGCCGATAAAGGAGAAGCGTGGCGTGGGCCGGTCGCCCGGCTGCGCCTCCAGTTTACTGAAATCGATACTGCGCGCATCAATCCGTGGTGGTGTTCCGGTCTTCAGCCGCTCTACCTGGAAGGGCAGTTCGCGCAGCCGTTGCGCCAGGGTATTGGCGGGGGGGTCGCCCGCCCGCCCCCCTTCACAGTTGGTGAGTCCGATATGGATGCGCCCTCCCAAAAAGGTGCCTACCGTCAACACAACCGCCGGCGCACGAAAATGCAGCCCCATCTGGGTTACCACGCCCACCACCCGCTCGCCCTCAACAATCAGATCATCAACCGCCTGCTGGAATATCTCCAGATGGGGCTGATTCTCCAGAACCGACCGGATTGCCGCCCTGTAGCGCACCCGATCTGTCTGGGCTCGGGTTGCCCTGACCGCCGGCCCCTTGCGTGCATTGAGGGTGCGAAACTGGATGCCGGCCCGGTCGGCAGCCTGCCCCATTGCACCACCCAGGGCGTCCACCTCTTTGACCAGATGACCCTTGCCGATGCCACCAATGGCGGGGTTGCAGCTCATCTGCCCCAGGGTTTCGATATTGTGGGTCAGCAGCAGGGTGCGGGCGCCCATCCGGGCTGCCGCCAATGCCGCCTCTGTGCCGGCATGGCCCCCACCGACAATGATGACCTCAAAACGCTCTGTCAGCTGTCTATCCAAAATAGACCCGCACGGTTCCAAAGCTGCTATTACCGGATACCGCCTGTTGAAGCGCCTGCCCAAGCTGTTCAATATCACCAAGCTGTGCAAGCCGCTCTTTCGGAAAGAAGAGCTCTATCTCGATCTTGCCATTCAGATAGTGCAGGGTAATGCGATCCCGTAACGCCACAGCAGGGATCCCTTGCCAGTATTGGTCCAGCATCGCCATAACCTCGGCCCGCAGGGGCAGGCTTTCGGTGCGGATGGCCGACTCATCATCCTCTGCATCAATATGCACCGTGACATCTTCAACCTCTTTAAGCCCTCTTTTGAGACGCTGTTCAATCACCAGGCTGATCATGTGCCCTTCCGATACGCTCAGCCGGGGATCGACCCGGACATGCACATCCACTGCGGCATGGCCTCCCAGGCTGCGGGTGCGCAGCATGTGGAAATCCTCTGCGCCATCGATCGAGCGGATGATGCTTTGAATGAGCGCAACCCGCTCATCAGACAGCCCCAGATCCAGCAGCTCTTGCGCAGCACTCCAGCCCAGCTCCCAGCCAATCTTTCCAATCATCAGCCCCACACCAATGGCTGCGACGGCATCCAGGTAGGGGAGCCCGGCCATTGTCCCCGCTATGCCCACCAGCACCACGAGGGACGAGACGGCATCGGAGCGGTGGTGCCAGGCATTGGCCAGCAGCAGGTTGGATTTTATCTCTCGCCCGATACGGAAGGTGTATTGAAACAGGCCCTCATTGGCCAGAATCGAGAATGCAGCGGCGATCAGGGTGATGAGACCTGGCTCCAGCAGCTTCTCTGGCGAGAACATGCGCAGGAAGGCGTCCCAGACAATGCCCACCGCAACGATGATGAGGAACCCCCCCAGCACCATGGTTGCCATCGTCTCAAACCGCCCGTGACCATAGGGGTGTTTCGCATCGGGGGCATGGTGGGATCTGCGCGAGACAAAATAGACCAGGCCATCTGACAGCAGATCCGAGGCGGAGTGGATCCCATCGGCAACCAGCGATTGTGACTGGCCAATGATGCCGACAAAGATCTTGACCGCCGAGAGGAGGGCATTGACTGCCGCCCCAACCAGCGCTACCTTTTGCGTGGTCACTGATCTCTGCTCGGCCGACAGGGTGGTCTCGCCCATAAACGCTACGGCCCGCCTACTTCCAGGGTGATGATATGTTCATCATCCCCGCTGAGGGTCTCAATGATTGTATGGCCATTGATCCGCGCCCAGGCGGGAATATCGCTCAGTGCGCCCGGGTCGGTGCAGATGGCCTTGATACGGGTTCCGGGTGGTCGTTTTTTCACCACATTCTGAACCCGGATGACCGGCATTGGGCAGAGCAGGCGCCGGGCATCGACAATCACCATATCATCTGAGGCGCTCACAGCTGCCACCCCTGCTGGATCTCGCCCGGTGGTATGGGGGTGACCGACAGGGTGCGGGTGCTGCCATCCTTTTCCCTGACCTCAAGCTCCACCTGCTCTGCATTACGACCCTGGCTGTAGCGGGCGACCATGCGGGCAGCAAGCTCCAGATCCCCTGGCCCCAGCTGGCCATCCAGCAGTGCCAGTGGGCCGGCATGGCTGGTTGTCTTCAGGCTGACATACTGGTTTTTATAGCCTTGCAGGAATTTCCCTTCTCCCTCTTCACGCGAGATAATCACCTTAAACTCCGGCTTGGGGCGCAGATGCCGCCCAACCTTGAGCAGCATGATGTCATCCAGCTCATACTCCTTTGTGCCCCGGCTCTTCCAGAGATCCGCCAGCTTGACCGAATACTGGGCATCGGTAAGAAAACAGCAACCACCGGCGGGCTGGGCATACTCTGTAAAGCCATATCTTTCAGCCAGCGCCATCTGGGGTTTGCGGGTTCGGCCGCTAAAATCGAACAGCGCCTCCCGATCTATCCACCCCTCCTGTTCCGGTATCGTTGCCGGGAGATTCTTTGCACAGAGTGGCCGCAGCAGCAGCCCTCCGGCACCCGACTCCCGTGAAATGACCGGCATGGTCTCTTTACGCTGTGATTTTGGCCGCTGGCCTATCACCTCGCCGGTGATGATGAAGTCGAAGTCGTTCTCTCTTATCCACTCGAGCGCCTTCTCAACCATGAAGATCTTGCAATCCAGACAAGGGTTTAGATGCGCACCATAACCATGTTTTGGGTTGAACAGCACCTCTTTGTACTCTTCGATGACATCCACGAAATGGAGCTTCATGCCCAGCTGTTCAGCCACCCAGAGGGCATTGTTTCGTTTGGGTCTGTTCTGATCCTTTTTCCGAATGGCGTGGGTGTGACCCTCTACACAGAATCCGGTGAAGAAGTTCAACCCCTCCACATAGATCCCCTGTTCCTGGATGGCGCGGGCTGCCAGCATGGAGTCGAGTCCACCTGATATCAGGGCCGCGGCCTTGTATTGTTTTGTCATGGTGCAAACATCTGCTATAGATCTGTGGCCAAAATGTAGCCGGTAATTATACGGACTTCGCCCTGGGCTGTCTTTGCGCTACAAACAATGCCCTTTATGACGTTATACTTGCCCGATTAGCTTATCAGCAGGAAAAAGGCCGCGATTTGAACAGACAAGCAGATGCTACACCGCCGGATGTTTCCACCTTTCAGGGTCTGATCTTTGCCCTGCAACAGTTTTGGGCAGAGCGGGGCTGCGTTATCTTGCAGCCCTGCGATATGGAGATGGGAGCGGGCACCTTCCACTCCGCAACCTTTCTGCGCTCGATTGGCCCAGAGCCGTGGAGCTGCGCCTATGTGCAGCCTTCGCGCCGCCCCACCGATGGGCGCTATGGCAAAAACCCCAACCGCTTGCAGCACTACTATCAGTTTCAGGTCATTCTAAAGCCCTCGCCGCTGGATATTCAGGATCTCTACCTCGACTCGCTGAAGATGCTCGGCATCAACCCGCTGGTTCATGACATCCGCTTTGTTGAGGATAACTGGGAGTCACCCACCCTCGGTGCCTGGGGGCTGGGCTGGGAGGTCTGGCTCAACGGCATGGAGGTGACGCAGTTTACCTATTTCCAGCAGGTCGGCGGGCTGGATTGCCGCCCGGTCACAGGCGAGATCACCTATGGGCTGGAGCGCATCGCCATGTATCTGCAATCTGTCGAGAGCGTCTACGATCTGCTCTGGACCCACGGTGCGGATGGCCCGGTCACCTACGGTGATGTCTTCCATCAAAACGAGGTGGAGCAGTCGGCCTATAACTTTGAACATGCCAATATCGACGCACTCTTCTCCTGGTTTGATACCTGCGAGTCCGAGAGCCAGAAGCTGATCGAGCTGGGCCTGCCGCTGCCCGCCTATGAGCAGATGCTCAAGGCCTCACACACCTTCAATCTTCTGGATGCCCGGCAGGCCATCTCGGTCACTGAGCGGCAGCGGTTTATCCTGCGTGTCCGCTCACTCTCCCGCGCCGTGGCCCAGGCCTATTACGATCGCCGGGAGGCACTTGGCTTCCCCCTGCTGGCCCAGCAGGAGGTGTCCAATGGCTAAGCAGGATCTGCTCATTGAGATCGGCACGGAAGAGCTGCCACCCAAGGCGCTCGACCGTCTCTCCGTTGCCTTTCAATCCGGTGTGGAATCCCAGATTACCCAGGCTGGCCTTGGTTTTGAGTCTGTACAGCGCTTTGCCACGCCGCGCCGGCTGGCGCTGCTGTTCACCCAACTCGACACGGCACAGGCTGACCGTACCATCGAACGAAAGGGCCCTGCGCTGAAGGCCGCCTTCGATCAAGAGGGCAATGCCACCAGGGCTGCGGAGGGGTTTGCCCGCTCCTGCGGTGTGGCTCTCTCCGAGCTGGAGCAGGTGGATACCCCCAAGGGGGCCTGGCTGCTCTTCCGCCAAAACCAGCCTGGCCAGCAGACCGAGGCGCTTGTTCCGGCAATGGTTACACAGGCGCTTGCCCGGCTGCCGATTCCAAAACAGATGCGCTGGGGTGCGGGTGATACCGAGTTTGTCCGGCCCGTTCACTGGGTTGTGATGCTGTTTGGTGACCATGTCATCGACTGCAAGATCATGGGACTGACCGCAGGCCGCTCAACCCGTGGCCACCGCTTTCACCACCCTGACCCCATCGAGCTGGACTCACCGGCCAGCTATGCCGGAACACTGCTCGATCCAGGTTATGTGATTGCCGACATGGATGCCCGCCGGGAGAAGATCCGGGCAGAGGTGGAGCGGATTGCCTCTGAGGCAGGCGGGACAGCCACTATCGATGCATCACTGCTTGATGAGGTGACTGCACTCAACGAGTGGCCCGTCGCGATTATGGGGGCCTTCGATGAGCACTTTCTGGAGGTGCCTTCAGAGGCCTTGATAAAGGCGATGCAGGAGCATCAAAAGTACTTCCCTGTGGTGGATCGCAATGGCAGGCTACAGCCCTGCTTTGTCACCATCAGCAATATCCAGAGCCAGGATCCGGCACAGGTTCGCGCCGGAAACGAGCGTGTCATCCGCCCACGCTTCAGCGATGCCGTCTTTTTCTGGGAGCAGGATCTCAAACAGCCGCTCGATGCCCTGATACCCCGGCTACAGGGCGTGGTTTTTCAGAAAGCACTGGGGTCGCTGTATGACAAATCCCGGCGTATCTCACAGCTGGCGCAGCGGATTGCTGAACAGCTTGATCTCGACCCGGCAGAGGTCGCCCGTGCAGCTGAACTTGCCAAGTGTGACCTGCTCTCAAACATGGTGGGGGAGTTCCCATCACTTCAGGGTGTAATGGGGCGTCACTACGCACAGCGCGCAGGGGAGGGGGGGGATATTGCCGCCGCGATTGAGGAGCAGTATCTGCCACGCCATGCGGGTGACAGGCTGCCACAGACCGATTGTGGCCGCGCCATTGCCATTGCAGACAGGCTCGATACCCTGACAGGCATCTTTGCCATCGGCCAGAGACCAACCGGCGAGAAGGATCCATTTGGCCTGCGCCGCGCTGCACTGGGTGTGCTGCGCATTCTCATCGAGACCCCGCTGCCGCTGGATCTTGAGATGCTGTTACAGGCAGCCGCTGCGGGGCTGGCCGACAAGCTGGATACCCGCGACAGCGCCAATGAGCTCTTCGACTACATGATGGAGCGGCTGAATGCCTACTATGCAGACCGGGGTATTTCAGCCGATCTGATCGAGGCGGTGCTCTCACGCCGCCCGACCCGGCCTGCTGATTTTGATCTGCGTGTCAGAGCCGTTGCACACTTTCGCCAGCTGCCAGAGGCCGAAGCCCTTGCAGCCGCCAACAAGCGTATCTGCAATATCCTGCGCAAAACCGATGAGACGCTCCCTGCGCAGGTCGATGTTCATCTGCTGGTGGAACGCTCCGAGAAAGCACTGGCTGAGCGGATTGCCAAGCTTGAACCCGCTATTGAACCGCTTCTTGCAGAGGGTCTTTACTCCGAGGTGCTGCTGAAACTTGCAACCCTGCGCGAGCCGGTAGACCTCTTTTTTGATGATGTAATGGTGATGTGTGATGATGAGCGTCTGCGCCGGAATCGTCTGGCCCTCCTCTCATCGCTCTCGGCCCTGTTTTTGAATGTAGCTGATCTTTCAAGACTACAGGCTGGCCTGAACCAAGGTGTAAGCGCTCACTAACTATCTTTATGAAACTTATCATCCTTGACCGCGATGGAGTCATTAACAGAGACTCGGATCTCTATATCAAGCATCCTGACGAGTGGTCCCCTATCCCTGGAAGCCTGGAGGCCATTGCCAGGCTGAACCATGCGGGCTATCACGTGGTAATCGCAACCAACCAATCCGGTTTGGGGCGCAATCTATTCAATATCGACCAGCTCAATGCCATACACCAAAAGATGTTTGATGCGCTCTCCAAGCTGGGCGGACATATTGATGCGCTCTTCTTCTGCCCGCACAGACCCGATGAGAACTGTGACTGCCGCAAGCCAAAACCCGGCCTGCTGCTGGAGATAGCCAGCCGTTTGGATGCCGATCTTTCAGAGGCCATTTTTATCGGTGACAGTCTAAAGGATATCCAGGCCGCCCAGGCGACAGGCGCACAGCCCGTGCTGGTTCTTACCGGCAATGGCAGGGCCACCTCTTCCCGGATAAAAGATTCCGGCAACATCCCTATTCATGCAGATCTTGCAGCTGCCGTGGATGCGCTGCTGGCCAATACCAAATGATACTACTTCGCTCCTCTCTCTATTTTGCCTGTTTGGTGATTATCACGGTCATTATTGCCACTGCAATCATCACCGTTGGGCTGCTGCTTCCCTTCAAACAGCGCTCGGCGATGGCGAATGCCTGGGGCATGAGCAACCTTTGGCTGCTTTCAAAAATCTGTAATTTAAATTATGAAATCAAAGGGTTAGAGAATATTCCTGAGACGGGGTGCATCATTCTGTCCAAACACCAGTCCGCCTGGGAGACGCTGGCACTGCGAGGGTTGCTGCCCCCCTGTCAGGCCTGGGTTTTAAAAAGGGAGCTGCTTTGGGTGCCTTTTTTCGGCTGGGCGCTGATGGCGCTTCAGGCGATAGGCATTGACAGGAAATCTGGCCGGACGGCTATGAGCCAGGTGGTTACAGAGGGAGAAAAACACCTGAAGCAGGGGCATAATGTCATCATTTTCCCCGAGGGTACGCGGGTGGCGCCAGGTGAACGCAGACGCTATGGGGCAGGGGGGGCCATCCTGGCGCATCACTCTAAATTTCCTGTGGTTCCAATCGCCCTCAATTCCGGTATCTTCTGGCGCAGAAGGGATCTGAGGAAATACCCCGGCACTGTACAGGTCGTTATTGGCCCTCCTATTGAGGTAGAGGGGCTGAAGAGCAGCGAAATCAATCAAAAAGCAGAGGCGTGGATAGAGTCTACCATGGAGACCCTTCCACAGCGGTTAGAGGGTTAAACATCCAGATTCTCTACCGTTAGTGCATTACTCTCAATAAACTCCCTTCTTGGCTCTACCTGATCCCCCATCAGGGTGGTAAACATCTCATCTGCAGCAACCGCATCCTCAATGTTGACCTGAAGCAGCCGACGGCTATTGGGGTCCATTGTGGTCTCCCACAGCTGCTCGGGGTTCATCTCGCCAAGGCCTTTGTAACGCTGAATATGCTGCCCGCGTTTGGCCTCTTCCATCAGCCAATCCAGTGCCTGTTTAAAGCTGCCAACCGGCTTGGTGCGCTCGCCTCGCTGTACGTAGGCGTCTTCTGCCAGTAGCCCGTCGAGCTGTTGGCCAAGACCTCTGAGCTTGCGGTAATCACCTCCTGAGAAAAACTCATCCGGGATGTAGGAGATATGCTCTATGCCATGGGTTCGCTTGATTATCCTGAAGGCTGGTTTTTCATCCAGCTCTGACCGCTCCAGTGAGTAACGGTTAGAGAGACCCTGATCGAGGTTCAAACGACCTGTCATCTCCTCCATCCACCCAGCCAGTGACTGCGGGTCAGCCAGCAGCTCCTGTGTAACCGTTGGCATGTAGATCAACTTCTCAAGAAAGGTTTGATCATAGCGGCGTGACAACCTGTTTACCGTTGCCATGGTTGTGATAAATAGCTGCGCCAGGCTTTCAATCGACTCACCCGCCAGTGGTGGCGCCTCTGAATTTACGCAGAGTGAGGCATTCTCCAGTGCCGCCTGCAGCAGATACCTGTTCAGGTCATCATCATCTTTAAGATATTGTTCTTGCTTGCCTTTTTTGATTTTATACAGTGGCGGCTGGGCAATATAGATGTGCCCGCGCTCTACCAGCTCTTTCATCTGACGGTAGAAAAAGGTGAGCAGCAGGGTGCGAATATGCGCACCATCCACATCGGCATCCGTCATGATAATGATTCTGTGGTAACGCAGCTTTTCAGGGTTAAACTCCTCCCGCCCGATACCACAGCCCAACGCCTTTATCAGGGTTCCAATCTCAGCAGATGAGAGCATTTTATCAAAGCGCGCCTTTTCAACATTCAGTATCTTGCCCTTTAGCGGCAAAATGGCCTGGTTGCGTCGATCCCTTCCCTGTTTTGCAGAGCCACCAGCGGAGTCACCCTCCACCAGGTATATCTCTGATTTGCTGGGATCTTTCTCCTGACAATCGGCCAGTTTTCCAGGCAGACCTGCAACATCGAGCACCCCTTTGCGCCGGGTCATATCCCGAGCTTTACGGGCCGCCTCCCTGGCACGGGCTGCATCGATCATTTTACCGATTACAGCCTTTGCATCAGCGGGACGTTCCAGCAGAAAGGCGCTCAGGTTTTCAGAGAGCAGGCTCTCTACAATCCCTTTTACTTCGGAGGATACGAGCTTATCCTTTGTCTGGGATGAGAATTTAGGGTCTGGTACCTTGACCGAGAGCACTGCGGTCAGACCTTCGCGGGCATCATCGCCTGTTGTGCTGACCTTTTGCTTTTTACCAATCCCCTGCTGCTCAATATATTGGTTCAGGGTGCGTGTCAAACCACTACGAAAACCAGCTAAATGGCTTCCACCATCACGCTGGGGTATGTTGTTTGTAAAGCAGAAGATATTTTCCTGATAGGACTCATTCCACTGCATTGCGATCTCAACCGTGGTTCCATCCTTCTCTGCAGAGAAGTAAAAAACCGGCTTGTGCAGTGGCACCTTGTTTTTGTTCAGATGCTCCACAAAAGAGCGAATACCTCCTATGTATTCAAATATATCCTCTCTCTCTTTTGCTTCATCCCTAAGGACAATACGGACACCAGAGTTCAGGAATGAGAGCTCACGCAGCCGTTTGGCCAAAATATCATAATGAAATTCAATATTTGTGAAGATTTCCGAGCTGGCTTTGAAGGTTATTGTTGTGCCTGTTTCATCTGTATCTGAAATAGCGGTCAGTGGTGCCTGCGGCTCCCCCAGCATGTATTGCTGATAATAAACCTTCCCGTTTCTTTTGATCTTTAATTCCAGCTTTTCAGAGAGGGCATTAACCACCGAAACACCCACACCATGCAGTCCGCCAGAAACCTTATAAGAGTTATCATCAAATTTACCGCCTGCATGCAGTACTGTCATGATGACCTCTGCTGCTGAGCGGTTCTCCTCTGAGTGAATATCAACCGGGATACCACGGCCATTATCTTTCACTGAGACCGATTGATCTTCATGAATAATCACTGTGATTTCGGTGCAGTGGCCCGCTAATGCTTCGTCAATGGAGTTATCTACAACTTCAAACACCATATGGTGCAGGCCAGTGCCATCGTCGGTGTCACCGATATACATGCCTGGGCGTTTGCGTACTGCATCAAGGCCTTTCAGAACCTTAATGCTTGATGAATCATACGTCATGCTGATACTCCTGTTGTGGTCGCCGCATTATACATGCTTGGCAGCACTACCGCTTAGGGTAGGTAAAGTTAATTTTCCCGAAAAACCTCTCCATGTTTCACGTGGAACACACTCGAAGGCGTTATAGCGGAAAAGGAGTTTCTATCTATCCCTGTAATAAAAACCTGGAGATTAAGATAGACCAGCTCATTTAGAAAAACGGCTCGCTTCTCTTCATCCAACTCTGCGGGTAGATCATCAATCAGGATAAGCGGCTTTACCCTGCTCTCGGTTGATGCAATCTTTGCCTGCGCCAGATAGAGTGCCGCAATAATAAGTTTCTGCTCACCCCGTGATACCACCCTCTCTACAGGCAGCCCTGCAATCTCAACCCTTATATCTGCCCTGTGGGGTCCGGTTCCGGTAAATCCTCTATTGAGATCATCTCTCTCTCTGCGCTTTATACTCTCTGCATAGCTCTCATTTTCAGACCAGCCACGTCGATAGTTGATTGTGATATCACTCCGGCCTATCAGTTTTTCTGTTTTATCACTGAAGATGGGGATGAGCTTCTCTAGATATTGCCTTCTCACGGCCTCAATCTGTGTGCCATTTTCAATCAGGATTGAATCCCAGGCAAAGGCGGTTTGGGGTGATCTCCTTAGTGCTGCATTCCTCTGTTTTAATGCTTTAGCGTAATTATTGGCCAGTTTGATGATGTTATGTTCCACGTGAAACACACCCCAATCAATAAATCGCCTTCGATATGCAGATCCCCTTTCAAGGATTTCATGTGATTTCGGGGTAAGCACTTGCAGTGGCAAGGTTTGTGCGAGTGTAGAGAGGCGGCTTACAGCGGTACCATTTATCCTTATTTGAGTAGTACCTTTTAGCTGTTTGCTGATCCCGATAATATCCCTTTTATTATCTTCCTCGAGCAGTTTGCCGAAAACAACTGTTTCGCCTTTACCAGTTGTAATCAAGGGGCCTATCTCTGTACCCCTAAAGGATCGCCCCCTGCCCAGCAGGTAGATGGCCTCTAAAATAGAGGTTTTACCCGCCCCATTACCACCCCAGAGCAGGTTCAGAGATGCGCCTGGTTCAATCTCGATATTCTGGATATTTCTAAGGTGACGAATGCGCAGCAGACTCAGGGGCATAGTTCCCTGTTACTCTTCATCAACTACAAAACTACAGCCGCATAGGCATGACAACATACCGACTCTCATTGTTGCCCGCGGCATAGATGAGGCAGCTGCTGCTCACATCGCCTAATTCAATATGAACCTTTTCTGAAGAGATAACAGACAGGACATCAATAAGATATCCAACATTGAAGCCAATAGTAAGGTCATCACCGCTGTATTCGACTCCAATCTCCTCTTCTGCCTCCTCCTGTTCCGGATTGTGCGCCAAAAGCTTCAACCTGTCTTTTGAGACCTTAAATTGGATTCCACGATATTTTTCGTTAGAGAGGATAGAGGCACGTTGCAGTGCCTGGCGCATCTCTTCCCGATCGGCTTCAATTTTTTTATCGGTATTGCATGGCAACACCCCCCGGTAATCAGGGTACTTTCCATCAATTAGTTTTGTGGTAAAACTTATATTGCCTACGGTAATTTTTGCATGGTTACTGCTGATCTCAATCTGTACATTTTCATCCGAATCCACCAGTATCCTGCTCAGTTCCAATACCGCTTTTCTTGGCAAAATTACATCTAGATCCAATGCCTTATCAAAATCAGCTTCACTTAATGCGAGACGATGTCCATCTGTTGCGACAGTACGTATCTTCTCCTCCTTTATCTCCAGCAGCATACCATTTAGATAGTAGCGAACATCCTGCTGTGCCATGGCAAACTGGGTTTTTTCAATAAGCCGTTTTAATATATTTCCAGGGACTGAAAATTGCTCACTGCTCACATTAGCTTCAATGGCGGGGAAATCCTGCGCGGGCAAGGTGCTCAGTATGAATCGACTGCGTCCAGAGTTCAGCGCTGCACGTTCGTTATTTATATTAATTTGTAGTTCCGCATCAGCAGGCAGTGCTTTGCAGATATCAATAAGCTTTCGTGCTGGCAGGGTGAACTCTTGATCCACATCACACTCAATCGCTGTTTTTGCCCTTAACTCCACTTCCAGGTCGGTGGCGGTAATGACCAGCTCATTATTCGCTATCTTAACAAGTACATTAGAGAGAATTGGGAGCGTCTGCCTTCGCTCTACAACACTTCCAACCTGTATAAGTGGTTTTAACAAGCAATCGATACGGAGTTTTATTTTCATGATATTGCTCTCTAATAAATAATAATATTATTTTAAAACAATATTATTATTATTATTAAGGGGCCTATAAATTGTTAATAAATATGTTTTTATCTTTTGTTTTCAATTAGTTATATTGAAAAACAGCTGTGTTTAACCTGCATGTAACGCAGTAATCTTACTGTATACAGGTTGTGGATAACATTTGTAACTTTTTTGCCGCTTATTTATCCCTGATCTATCCACATCAATTTGTAAGGGTTCTTAACAGGTTTCCATAATCTTCAGCAATTCGTGTGTCACTCTCTTTCAGCGCCGCAATTTTTCGTGTCGCATATAAAACTGTCGTATGGTCCTTACCACCAAAGGCATTACCAATCTCGGGTAGGCTATGGTTGGTTAACTCCTTTGCAAGTGACATGGCGATTTGCCGTGGTCTGGCGATAGAGCGGTTGCGCTTACTGGATAGAAGGTCGCTAACACGTATCTTGAAGTATTCAGCCACGGTTTTTTGAATGTTTTCAATCGTGACCTGCTTGTCGTGCGCCGCCAGCAGATCTTTTAGCGCCTCTTTGGCAAAATCGAGGGATATGGGTCTGCCGGTAAAACGGGCGCTTGCAATAATCCTGCGCAGAGCGCCTTCAAGCTCCCGGATATTGGATCGCACCCGTTTACCAATGAAGAAGGCGACCTCGTTGGGCAGGTCTACATTAAACAGCTGTTGAGCCTTCCGTTTGAGAATAGCGACCCGTGTCTCAAGGTCAGGAGGTTCGATAGCGACTGTCAAACCCCAGCCAAATCTTGATTTTAGTCGCTCTTCCAGCCCTGTGACCTCTTTTGGGAAACGATCACTGGTTAGAATGATCTGTTGCTGTGATTCGAAGAGCGCATTGAAGGTGTGAAAAAACTCCTCTTGTGAGCGCTCTTTGCCAGCAAAAAACTGGACATCATCAATAAGCAGCGCATTGACGGATCGATAACGTTTTTTAAAGTTTTCTATCGTGTTGTTTTGTAATGCCTTTACCATTTCGGCAACAAAGGCCTCGGAGTGCAGATAAACCACACGTGATGATGGGTTGTTACTCAGGATGATATTGCCAACAGCATGCAGCAGATGGGTTTTTCCCAGGCCAACGCCACCGTAGATGAAGAGTGGATTATAGGCAGTACCCGGGTTGGCACCAATCTGGATGGCGGCGGCCCTTGCCAGCTGGTTGGATTTACCTTCGACAAAGGTATCGACAGTAAAATTCGGGTTGATATTGCTCTCTAAGGAGGTCTCAGCTGGTTGTTGGCTGTTTTTGGTCTGCTGAGGCGCGCGGCTTTTTTGGACGTGCTGAAGGCCATTGATTGCACCGGCTTCCCGTTTGCGTGGCTTGCTGCCAATTTCTAGAACGACGAGCAGATTGCTCGCCTCTTCGAGATGGGTGAAAAAGGAGTTGATAAGCTCGATATAGTGGTTATTAACCCAATCCAGTACAAATTTATTGGGTGCCAAAAGACGAATGCGGCTGGATTCCTGGATGGCATGCAGAGGCCTGATCCAGGTATTGAACTGCTGTGGAGGAAGTTCTGCTTGAAGGTGATCGATACACCTTTGCCAAAGATTCAATGAGGATGCTCCCCAATAGATTTTAAAGTTAAGAGTATCTATCGAGCAGTAGGCTGGAAGAGTGCTGTATGCTGGCTAGATGCTGTTGTGGTGTTGGTATTCATGCGTTGATTGCGGTTAAGTCTACTCTGCTTGATGGGGCTTATCCACAGGCTAGTGGCCTTATCCTGGAAAAACCGGTTGCGCTTGTTTCCAAAGGAGTAGAGACAAGTGCAACGTCTAATGCATTAAATCTACTAATTTTTTTCACTCACTACACGATGAAAGAATATTAGAGCGTATCGGCCGTCTAAAAGAAAAATATGCACGGGACTGCACAGCATTAATGAGATCAAAACCATCCCCGTGTGGAAGAGCTGCATGGAGCGGCAGATATGGTGGGATCAAAGTCCCGCTTCCGATGGTTCAGGTTGGCTTCCGCAACGCAGTATACCCACTATCCGGTTCACCACAATATTTGAGAATCATCTCTCTGGCACGGTCACGCAAGGCAATGGCGGCCCTCCAACCGGTGCCTGGCGGATCAATCCTCTCTCCCACTGTAACGGTTACAGCCCCGTGGCGGGGGCGCCAGCTGCCCCCTTGCAGCAGGGATCGACTGCCTTTGATGGCAACCGGTATAACCGGTAGCCCCACCTTGGCTGCGATAGAAAATGCCCCCATGCGGAAAGGGAGCAGCCCCGGCGCATCAATAAAGGTGCCCTCTGGAAAGAAGAGAAACGGCTGGCTGCTGGAGCGGGCCAGTCTCTCCAGCTGCTCTGTATCAGCCAGCCCCTGTTGCTGATCGAAACGCTCCACGAATACAGCATTAATGCGCTGTAAAAAGAGACGGGCTATCGGGTTGGATTGCAGCTCTGACTTTACGATAAAACAGCAATCTTCAGGAATGGTCGCAGCCAGGATGATGGCATCCAGGTAGCTGGCATGGTTGGCCACCAGGATATAGTTCGATCCCGGGGGAAGATTTTCCAACCCGGAGACGGCTATCTTTATGCCGGACAGAGAAGCCAGTAGCCGGGCGCCGCCATGAATGACCCGCCAGCGCCAGGAGAGCCGGGGCAGGCTGATGGTCAATGTCCAGATGATGGGGGCCAGGCAGCCAAACAGCCCCCAGGCATAGGCGGCATACAGCCACTCTTGCAGTGTCCGGCCACATCTGCGCAGCTGTGGCACCACGCCTGACAGGGCGACATTTGCAATCTGTAACCAGACAGCCTGTTGGGTCTGCCCCATCCGGCCCTGTTCATACAGCTCTCTGCAGGCACTGCGCCTGATCTTTCCACTGGAGGTCTTCAGTACGGTATGGGGTGGCGCCAGCAGCACCTTGTCGGGCCGCATCCCCAGCAGATCAGAGGCCAGGATGTTGATCTGATCCTGGAGTTTTTCCAGGCGCTCTGGCGTGGTCTCCCGGGTCTCTGCCAAAACCACTACCGACTCCGTTGTCGTGCTCCGGTCCAGAGTGGCAAACACGGCAACACAACCCTTGCGAATGCCCGGGATGTTGCCCACAGCCTCTTCCAGCTCATAGGGGTAGATATTGCGCCCTGCCCGGATGATCAGATCTTTGACCCGGCTGGTGATGTAGAGATCGCCCTCAGCGATATAGGCCAGATCACCTGTATTCAGCCAGGGGCCATCAAACAGGCGCTCGCTCTCCTCCGGGTTTCGATAATATCCGCAAGTGGCAGAGGGGCCGTGAAACTGCAAATATCCCTCCCGGCGCTCCGGAAGCACCCGCCCGTCAGCATCCACGATCCGGATGGGGTGGCCCGGCAGCGGTTGGCCACAGGCGGCAAACTCCAATACCTGCCTCTCTGCATCGCCCGCCGGGATGGCTCGACCCGATGTCGTCAGGGGTTGCCGCTGAATGCGGTCAATGAGTGGGACTCGACCCGGTGGTGGAAAGGCCAGCCCAACGGATGATTCTGCCAGCCCGAATACGGGGGCCAGGGCCTGCTGTTGGAACCCAAAGGGAGAGAACCGCTCACTGAAGCGCCGCAGGGTGCCGGGGCTAACCGGCTCTGCCCCATTAAAGGCCAGGCGCCAGGAGCTAAGATCCAGACCCTCCAGATCGCTCTCGTCTATCTTGTGCAGACAGAGTTCATAGGCAAAGTTGGGAGCGGCAGAGAGGGTGCCACGATGGTTGTGAATGGCCCACAGCCAGCGCTGGGGGCGTGCCAGAAAGGCCAATGGCGACATCACAATCAGTGGAAAACCAAAGTAGAGACTGCCCAGCCAGGCACCGATCAGCCCCATATCGTGGTAGAGCGGCAGCCAGCTGACAAACACATCGTCAGAGGTCACCTTAACCGCCTCACCCATGGCGCGGAGATTGGCGAGCAGATTGCTGTGGGTCAGCATCACCCCCTTGGGGCTGCCGGTGCTGCCGGAGGTGTACTGCAAAAAGGCAATATCCGAACCCTTGGCCGCACCGAAGCCGTGCCTGCCGCCCTGGGTTTCGGCAAGCTCCTCCACCGCAATGACCTGCCGCAAACTGCTGACATGTGACTTGAGCAGATGGGCCACCAGCTTTGCTTCTGGGATGGTGATCAGCAGCGTGGTCTGGGCGTTATTGAGAATACGGACATGCCGCCGCAGATGGTCTTCAATCTGAGAGGGGCGGGCAGGCGGGTAGATGGGCACCGGGATGCCGCCGGCCAGCAGGATACCCAAAAAGCTGAAAAAATAGCCGCGACCGGTGGGCAGCATGATGGCCACGGTCTCACCCGGCTGAAGCCCATGCTGCTGCAACCCGGTGGCCACCCGGCAGGCGCCCTCGTAGAGGGATTGGTAACTGATCGCCTGCGGCTCATCACCTTCGCCATAGAGGTGGATATGTACCCGCTCAGCCTGATGATCCAGATGCCAGGCCAGCACCTCCTGTAGTGTGCGTGCCTGGTGCGGCGCCGAGATCCTCTGCCGGGGTTGCCGGAGAGCCGTTTCCACCTCCCGTTCCATCGGTATGCCGGAGGGTGCATCCTGTAACAGCTGGATGAGATCCCGCAGGGTCTCAGCGGCGGCAAACGCCTCCTCTGACAGATGCCGCTGAAATTTGTGCTCCAGCCGGGAGAGCAGCTCCATCCGGCCCAGGCTGTCAAACCCAAGATCATGCTCCAGGGTATTGTCGGTGGTGATTGCCGTGGAGGATCTCCCTGGGTACAGCTCCTGAAGCAGCCGCTGCACAATCTCCAGCAGCGCAGCTTCCGTCACGTCGGGTCTGTTCATGGCCTGTTGCTTATGTCAGTGGATATTGCGCTATTGTCTGCCCAGCAGGATCAAGATTGCAAATCTACCTCTCTGGTACACTAACAGGGTAGAATCGCCTGACCCTTACTATTTATTGATTCAGCGACACGGTAGATACCATGATGCTCTCTTTTATAAAAATGCATGGCCTGGGCAATGATTTCGTTGTTTTTGATGCCATCAATCAAAAGGTTGACCTGACAACCGAGCAGATCCGATCTATTGCAGACCGCCACTTTGGCATCGGTTGCGATCAGGTGTTGCTGGTTGAGCCGCCACGCTCACTGAATACCGATTTCTACTACCGGATATTCAATGCCGATGGAACCGAGGTGGAGCAGTGCGGTAACGGCGCGCGCTGTTTTGCCAATTTCGTACAGGCCACGGGGTTGAGTGATAAAGAGATTCTGCGTGTGGGCACGCGCTCAGGCAATCTCCACCTGCGGCATGAAGATGATGGCCTGGTCAAGGTCAATATGGGGGCGCCCAGGCTGGAACCGGCACAGATACCCTTTGAGGCAGAGGCCCAGTCGAACCACTACACCATTGAGGTGGGCAATAAACAGCTGAAGATCGCAGCCATCTCCACGGGTAACCCGCATGCCGTGTTGCAGGTAGCATCTGTTGCTGATGCACCGGTCAAAAAGATAGGTTCACTGCTGGAGTGCCACCCCCGCTTTCCGCAACGGGTCAATGTGGAATTTATGGCCATACAGGATCGCAGCCACATCGACCTGCGGGTCTTTGAGCGTGGCGCGGGGGAGACCCTGGCCTGTGGCTCGGGTGCCTGTGCGGCCGTGGTGGCCGGGCGGATGAACGGGCTGCTGGATGAGCAGGTGGCCGTCAGTCTGCCGGGCGGCACGCTTATGGTAAGCTGGGCGGGGGGTGACGCGCCGGTATGGATGAGCGGCCCGGCCATCCAGGTCTTTGAAGGTAGGATTGAGCTATGACCCTGCAGACAGAACGAACAAGTGAAGCACCGGATATGGAGGCAGCCGTTGCCGAATATCTGGCCGCAAACCCGGATTTTTTTGAACGTCATGAATCACTGCTGCTGGAGTTGAGGCTGCCGCATGTGAATGGCGGCAGCGTATCGCTGCTTGAACGCCAGCTCGCAGCGCTGCGCAAAGAGTCTGCCCGCCACCAGCAGCGGCTGGCCGAGCTGGTGGCGATTGGCCACGCCAATGACCAGCTTATAGAGCGCCTGCACCAGATGACCCTCTCCCTGATGGATAGCACCAGTCTTGATGAGGTGCTCAATGTGCTTGAAGATCAGCTGCATGCTGAATTCAAGGCGGACTATGTAGAGTTGTGGCTCTTTACCCCGGCTGAGCTGGATGCATCGGAAGAGAAAACCATCCGCCACTTCCAGGCCTTTTTTCAACAAAACAGGCCATGCTGTGGTGACCTGCCCCGGGAACAGCTGGAGATCCTGTTTGGGACTGACGCCGGAAAGATAAAATCTGCGGTACTGATCCCCCTGAAGAGCGAGAGCATCTCCGGTGTCATGGCCATTGGCAGCAGTGACAAGCAGCGCTTCCAGCCAGATATGGGGACCGACTTCTTGAGCCGCCTGGGCGAGCTGGTCAGCCAGCGGCTGGAGAGTGCCTCGGAGCCGGGGGCCTGACCCCAGCCACTATGCAACAGCCAGAAGAGCCATTTCAAATCTGGCTTGAGCGATTTTTTAAACAGCTGCGCCATGAGTGCCGCCTCTCACCACACACTTTGAGCAACTATCGGCGTGACCTGCAACGCATCCGGGAGTGGTGCCTGGCGCAGGGCATGAGCGCATGGCCCGATCTCAAGCCGCATCATGTCCGCAGCTTTATCGCCGCTCGCCACCGCCAGGGCATTGCCGGTAACAGCCTGCAACGGGAGCTATCCTCCCTGCGCACCCTGTTTCGCTACCTACAGCGCGAACAGCAGGCAGACAGCTGCCCGGCCCAGGGGGTGCGCCCACCAAAGTCACAGCGAAAACTGCCCGTGGTGATGGATGCCGACCAGCTGGGGCGCCTGCTGGATCAGCCAGGCGAGGGGCCGCTTGCAGCAAGGGATCTGGCCATGATGGAGATTTTCTACTCCTCCGGTCTGCGATTGAGCGAGCTGGTCTCGCTGGATCTGGCAGATATGGATCTGAATGATGCCGTGGTCACTGTCACCGGCAAAGGGGACAAGACCCGACGCCTCCCGGTTGGCGAAAAGGCCCGCCAGAGTCTGGAGCGGTGGCTGGCCATTCGCTCTGGAATGGCTCCCCCGGAAGAGCCGGCGCTCTTTATCAGCCAGCGTGGAAAACGCATATCACCCCGCACGGTGCAGCAGCGGTTGCATAAAAAAGCGGCAGAGGAGGGGATATCAACCGATCTTCACCCACACATGCTGCGCCACACCTTTGCCAGCCATCTGCTTGAATCCTCGGGGGATCTGCGAGCAGTGCAGGAGCTGCTGGGGCATGCGGATATCAGCACAACCCAGATCTACACCCATCTGGATTTTCAACATCTTGCCAAGGTCTATGATGAGGCGCACCCAAGGGCGCGGCGTAAAAAATGACCTACAATAAAGTACCACCCGGGTATCTCTAAAGAAGCAGCACCTATGCAGAAGCCAACCATTAAGCAGATCACCCTGAAAAACCTGATGGTTTTTCTGATGCTGCTCTCATTAACAACGCTGGTGATTCTTACCCTGAATTTCAGAAACATCTCGGTGAGAATTATGGAGGATAAGGCGCTTGCCATTTCAGAGGTGGTAAAGGCGGGCCTGACCTCGCACATGCGAGCAAAGATCATGGCCAAGCGGGACTATTTTCTTGCAGAGATCAACGCCCTCACGCTGGTCAACAATGTGGCCATCATCCGGTCAAAAGAGGTGACAGACCAGTTTGGCGCAGGCCACTGGCGTGAAAAAACGTATGACCATGTAACACAAGAGGCTTTTCAGACAGGCCGCCCCGTCTTCATCCTGAACGACATTGATATGGAGCCCTATTTAAGGGCCATCGTACCTTTTATAGCCTCCTCGACCGAGCCGTTGAACTGTCTGAAATGCCATGAGGTGGAAGAGGGCACGGTATTGGGCGCGGTAGATCTGGAGCTTGACCTCACAGAGTACAGGGATGTAACGGCCAAGCTGCTGGCGGCCATCGGTTTTGTAACCTTTTCTTTTATATTTTTGATTGTTATCAACAACTTCAGAACCATTCAGCGCTATGTGCAAGAGCCGTTAAACAGCCTGATCAAAAAAACGGAACAAGCCTATCAGGCCCATACCCCCATCAATGCCGACGAGTTTGAATGTTTGGAGTTTGAGCATGTAGCCAGGGAGATCAATCTGTTCACCGGGGAGGCGATACACCGGCAGGAGGTTATTGAGCAGAAAAACCTGGCGCTGGAGGTGATGTCCAAAGAGATAGAGCGCACCCTCCAGGAGACCCTCTTCACCATGGGCGTCATTGAAGAGCATCGCTCCAAAGAGACAAACAACCACACCCTGCGTGTAACCAAATACAGTCAACTGCTGGGCAGCAAATATGGCCTGCCAGAGAGAGAGGTGGAGCTGCTGGCCATGGCCTCGCCACTGCACGACATTGGCAAACTGGGGATACCCGATTCCATCCTGCTAAAGCCGGGTAAATTGAGCGAACAGGAGTATGAAGTGATGAAGAATCACTGCCTGATCGGTTACAGCATGCTGAGTCACTCAAAGCGGGATGTCCTTCAGGCGGCTGCGATTATTGCCCATCAACACCACGAACGGTGGGACGGCAGTGGCTACCCGCAAGGCCTTGCCGGTGAAAATATCCACATCTATGGCCGCATTGTGACGCTGGTAGATGTCTTTGACGCCTTGGCAACCAAGCGCATCTATAAGGAAAAATGGGCGCTGCCTGAAATCGTTGCCTATATAAAAAAGGAGCGGGGGGGGCAGTTTGATCCGGAGCTGGTGGATCTGCTAATCCAGAACCTGGATGAATTTCTTGTCATTAAACACCGTTATCACTAGTACACCGTCAATATAACCTGGACGGTGTACTAGCCGACAGAAGCTGCTGCGCCCCTGATATGCAACGGAAAAAATGGATATTCTTTGCAATATCCGAGGGGCGCAGCTCTATGCCCAGATGGTACTGCTCCCCCCTCTCTGCCCCGGCAGGTGAAGCCTGCCGGTGCCAGACCACAGTGCCAACAACGGCCAATGCCCGATCGGCCTCTCTGTATGTCAACCGGACATGCTTGCCCTTATCTACCAGCAGACTTGAATCCACGCCGACCCCAAATGGCGAGAGATCCCGCAGTGCCAAAACAGCATGCGTCTCAGACTGCTCTTCGGCAGAGAGACTGAGCGTACCTCTACAGCTCTGCAGCGGAGCAGACCGCTCCACCCGGCGCTGCTCTGCGAATGGCAATGCAATATTCTCTTTCATCTATTGAAGCCCCTTTACATTTAAATGAAAACCAAGTGGCAACACGCCACAAATCAAACAGTTATCGCTACCAAGCCTAGGCAAAAAAAGGAGATAATCCTAGCTGATTTGTGCCTGTAGTTCTTAAAAACAGGCGCAAATGGCTTGCCCTCTTTATTCCTTTGCAATTAAATCGGGTACAATCACCGGTTTCCAATTTGTAAAGGGTCATAACGTGGAGCCACTGAAGGGCACAACAATTCTCTCCGTTCGTCGAAACGGACGGGTGGTTATCGGCGGCGATGGCCAGGTCTCCCTGGGCAATACCGTCATGAAAGGCAATGCACGCAAGGTTCGGCTGCTCTATAAAGAGCGCGTACTGGCAGGCTTTGCCGGTGCCACCGCCGATGCCTTCACCCTGTTCGAGCGGTTCGAGGGCAAGCTGGAAAAGCACCACGGCCATCTGACCCGCTCCGCCGTCGAGCTGGCGAAAGACTGGCGCACGGATCGTTCACTGCGCCGCCTCGAAGCGCTGCTTCTCGTTGCTGACAGCAAGGCATCGCTTATCATCACCGGCACCGGGGATGTGATTGAGCCTGAAAACAACCTGATGGCCATCGGCTCTGGCGGCACCTTTGCACAATCTGCAGCGCAGGCGCTGCTGGACAATACCGATCTGAGCGCCCGCGAGATCGTGGAGAAGAGCCTCGGCATCGCCGCTGATATCTGTGTCTACACCAACCACAATCTAGTTCTCGAAGAGCTGGAAGCTGAATAGAGTCGGAACACCTATGTCTGAAATCACCCCACAAGCGATTGTCCAGGAGTTGGACAAACACATCATTGGCCAGGCGGCAGCCAAGCGCGCCGTGGCCATTGCGCTACGCAACCGCTGGCGTCGCGCCCAGGTTCCGGGCGAGCTGCGCAATGAGATCACCCCCAAGAATATCCTGATGATCGGCCCGACCGGCGTGGGCAAAACCGAGATCGCCCGGCGTCTGGCCAAGCTGGCCCATGCCCCCTTTTTGAAGGTTGAGGCCACCAAGTTCACCGAGGTGGGCTATGTGGGCCGGGATGTTGAATCCATCATCCGTGATCTGGCGGACTCTGCGGTCAAAATGGTGCGGGAGGAGGAGATCGAAAAGGTCAGGGAACCTGCCAAAAAGGCCGCCGAAGAGCGCGTGCTGGAGACCCTGCTGCCATCGCCCGCCCCGACCAGTTTTGAAACCGACAGTCAGCCCGCACCCACCACCAGCTCCAAAACCCGCGAGAAATTTCGCGACAAGCTGCGCGCCGGGGATCTGGATGACAAGGAGATCGAGATCGAGCTCAGTGGCGCACAGTTTGGTGTTGAGATCATGGCCCCCCCCGGCATGGAGGAGATGACCAGCCAGCTGCAGGGCATGTTTCAAAACATGGCCTCCAACAAGACCCGCAAGCGCAAGCTGCGCATAAAGGATGCGCTCAAGCTGCTGGAGGATGAAGAGGCCGCCGAGCGCATCAATGAAGAGGATCTCAAGCTGCGTGCAGTGGAGATGGTTGAGCAGCACGGTATCGTCTTTCTGGATGAGCTGGACAAGGTTGCCAGCCGCTCGGAATATGGTGGCCCGGATGTCTCCCGCGAAGGGGTGCAGCGTGATCTGCTGCCGCTGGTCGAGGGGTGCACCGTCTCCACCAAGCACGGCATGATCAAGACCGACCACATCCTCTTTATCGCCTCGGGAGCCTTCCACCTCTCCAAGCCATCGGATCTGATCCCCGAACTACAGGGCCGCCTGCCCATCCGGGTAGAGCTGGAGGCGCTGACCACCCACGATTTTACCCGTATTCTGACCGAGCCGGATGCATCGCTCACCGATCAGTACCGGGCCTTGATGGCAACCGAAGAGGTCACCCTGACCTTTACCGAGGAGGGGATCACCAGCCTGGCGGAGATCGCCTGGCAGGTAAACGAGCGCACCGAGAATATCGGTGCCCGCCGGTTGCATACGGTGCTGGAGCGGCTGCTTGAAAGCATCTCTTTTGAGGCAACCGAGATGGCGGGGCAGACCATCGTGGTTGATGCAGACTATGTTGACGAGCATCTCTCTGAACTGGCATCGGATGAGGATCTGAGCCGTTACATCCTATAAACCCAGGTACCCTTTATGTCCAGATACACCCCCACAGAGATCAAACTGAATCGCGATAACCGCATGCTGACCGTCTCTTTCCCCGATGGCTCCAGCTACAATCTCTCCTGTGAATACCTGCGGGTCTTTTCGCCCTCTGCCGAGGTTCAGGGGCACAGCGCCGATGAGGCCACACTACAGGTTGGCAAAGAGCATGTGAATATCACCAAGATCGAGCCGGTCGGCAACTATGCGGTACTGCTCCATTTTGATGATGGCCACAACACCGGCTATTACACCTGGGAGACCCTGTATGAACTGGGCGTCCATCAGGCGCAAAACTGGGCCAACTACCTGGCCGACCTGAAAGCAGCCGGCATCAACCGCCTGCCACATTAGTTCCACAGGTGGCAACGCCCCGCTTGCGCCCACACAACACACAAAGAGAGATGTCATGACGGAAAACAACAGCACCCATTTTGGATTTGAGACGGTCGATACCGCCGAGAAGGCCGGACGTGTACGCCAGGTGTTTGATTCGGTCGCCTCCCGTTATGACATCATGAATGACCTGATGTCATTCGGCATCCATCGCCTCTGGAAGCGCTACGCTATCGAGCTGGCCGGTGTGCGCAAAGGGCAGAAGGTACTGGATCTGGCGGCAGGCACAGGGGATCTCTCCGCCCGCTTTGCCGGCCTGGTGGGGCCCAAGGGCGAGGTCATCTTCTCCGACATCAATGCGGCCATGCTGGAGCAGGGCCGCCAGCGCATGATCAATGACGGACTGGTTGGCAATGTGTACTACGTCCAGGCAGACGCCCAGCACCTCCCCTTTCCGGACAACCACTTCGACTGCGTCACCATCGCCTTTGGCCTGCGTAATGTCACCGACAAACAGCTGGCGCTGAATGCCATGTACCGGGTATTGAAACCGGGTGGGCGCCTGCTGGTGCTGGAGTTCTCCAGGGTCGAGATGCAGCCACTGAAGAGCGGCTACGATTTCTACTCCTTCAAGCTGCTGCCCAAGATTGGCAAACTGATTACCAATGATGAAGAGAGCTACCGCTACCTGGCTGAATCCATCCGCATGCATCCCGACCAGGAGACCCTCAAGGGGATGATGGAGAGCGCCGGTTTCGAGCGCACGGAGTTTTTCAATCTGACCGCCGGGATAGTTGCTGTTCACCGTGGGTATAAACTCTAATGAGCATTTCAGAGCTGGCATGCGCCGGGCTGGAAGAGGCGCTGAACCAATATATTGCAATGGACCCAAAGGCGGCCGCCGAGCTGGCAAGGCTGCATGGCCGCGCCATTGCGCTGGAGATTACCGGGGTTGAGATCCAGCTGTTTCTAATCCCTGGGCCGGGGCGTCTGCAGGTGCTGCACCTGTATGAAGGCGAGCCGGAGTGTACCCTGCGCGGCTCGCCACTGGCGCTGACCCGCCTGGGCATGACACAGGAAAAGGGCGTTGATGAGCTATTTTCCGATCAGATCAAGATCACTGGTGATGTCGAGCTGGGCCGCCGTTTTGGCAAGATACTGGGGACGCTGGATATCGACTGGGAGGAGCAGCTGGCTGCACATGTGGGCGATTTTGTCGCCCATGATATCGTTAGCGGCATCCGTTTTGTTACCGACCAGGGGCGTCGTACGGCAGGGACGATAGGCCAAAGCCTGGCACACTATATCCGGGCCGAGGCCAAACTCCTGCCAGAGCGTCAGGAGATCCAGGACTTTATCGCCAAGATCGATACCCTGCGCGATGACTTTGACCGCCTTCAGGCCAGAATAGACCATCTGCGCAACCCGGTAGCACCCAGCAACAGCGAGCAGTAACCGTGATCCACCCTGCCCAGGCGCTACGCCTGCTCCATATCAACCGGGTATTGGCCCGTCATGGCCTGGATGAGGTCATACTGGCCATGCACCTCTTCCGCCCGGTCCGCTTTTTGCTCTACCTCTCGCCCTTCTACTGGTTTCGCCGCAAGAGGCTCCCGCCATTTCCTGTGCGCATTCGCCAGACACTGGAGGATCTGGGGCCTATCTTCATCAAGTTCGGGCAGATTATCTCAACCCGGCGCGACCTGCTGGATGAAGATCTGGCCGAGGAGCTGGCCAGGCTACAAGATGCCGTGCCCCCCTTTCCGGGGCCGCAGGCACGCACCATTATCGAGCAGGCCTATGGCAAAAAGATCGAAGAGCTCTTTGAGTCGTTTGACGAGACCCCACTGGCATCGGCCTCCCTTGCGCAGGTGCATGCCGCCCGGCTTAAAAATGGCGATGATGTGGTGGTCAAGGTGCTGCGGCCGGGCGTTGAGAAGATCATCCGCCGGGATCTCCGAATCCTCTACACCCTGGCCGGGCTGGCCAACCGCTATTGGAAAGGGGCCCACCGGCTGAAGCCGCTGGAGGTGGTTGCAGACTACGACCGCGTCATCTCCGACGAGCTGGATCTGACCCGTGAGGCGGCCAACGCCTCCCAGCTGCGGCGTAACTGGGAAGACAGTCCCATCCTCTATGTCCCCAGAATCTATTGGGATCTGGCCAAAACCAACGTCATGGTGGTGGAGCGCATCTATGGCACCTCCGTGGGTGAGGTGGATAAGCTGAAGGCGCAAGGCATCAGCATGGAGCGGCTCGGCGCACTGGGTGTGGAGATCTTCTTCACCCAGGTCTTTCGCGACAACTTCTTTCATGCCGATATGCATCCGGGCAACATCTTTGTCAGCCCCGAGGGGCAATACATTGCGGTCGATTTTGGCATCATGGGCACGCTGACCACCGATGACCAGCGCTACATTGCAGAGAACCTGCTGGCCTTCTTCAACCGTGACTACCGCCGGGTTGCCCAGCTGCATGTCGATTCGGGCTGGGTACCAAAACAGACGCGGGTGGATGAGTTTGAGGCGGCCATCCGCACCGTCAGCGAGCCCATCTATGACCGCCCGCTGGGTGAGATCTCCTTCGCCCACTTTCTGGTCAACCTGTTTCAGACCGCCCGCCGCTTCGATATGGAAGTGCAGCCCCAGCTGGTGCTGCTGGAGAAGACGCTGGTCTATGTTGAGGGTGTTGGTCGCCAGCTCTACCCCGAGCTGGATCTCTGGGCCACGGCCAAGCCCTTCCTTGAGCGCTGGCTGAGCGAGCAGATCGGCCCCAAGGCCTTCGCCCGCCGGGTGCAGGAGACGCTGCCACAGATATCGGAGAACCTTCCCGAGCTGCCACTGCTGGCGCATCGCGTCATCAAGGATGCCGCAGAGGGCAACCTGGAGGTGAAGTGGAAGTCAGCCGAGCTGGAGAAGTTCAGGCAAGAGGCCAAGCAGGCCAGCCGCTGCACCATTGCGGCAATCTGTGGTGGTTCGATGGTCATCACCGCTGCGCTGCTGCTGGTTGCCGGCCCGGGGGCTGCTATTGCTGTGGCATCCATCCCAACCGTCAGCGCCATTCTGGGCGTCTGCGGGGGGGTGATTCTGGTCAGTGCCTGGCTGAAGAGCGGTTAATCTTCTTTCCCAAGAACTACGATATTATGGTGGCTTTTGGGGTTTAATTGGCCAATTCGTTAGCCACTAAATTCAAAGATCAATCGAGCCTGACCCGACCCTCGTTTCTCGAGTGTATTACGTTGAATAGATATTTTGTAGGGATTTTCTGAAATATTACTGTAACAACAAATTCTCTTGACATGAAGTAGGCTTCGAACAGTTGCTTAATAAATCTGCCTGAAAATACCGTATAAATTTGTTTTCAAAGAAGAATACTAGATAAAGCTACATAACAGCATCCATTCAAACCCGCTTAAAAAGCGATATTTATCGTTAAAAAACCCAATTTCACATAGCTTGACAACTTGAGGTGCCACTATGTATGAGTGAGTCCACGCAGTAATTGGAGAAAAGAATACAAAAGGATCTACCCCTGTAATAAAAAAACAGCAACCAAGGAGTACCATGGTTATGGACATGTATAGATGCTATGGCACCGTAAAATATCAAATACTTAACCCATCTTTCGATTTCACAGATAAGAATACCATAAAAAACATATAGTTACCCTGCATGCAGTGCTTCTTATGGCACTACAGATTTGATTATTTACACTATTACAAGATCAGGCGTATGTTTTTTGAACTGAGCCAGGCTGTGAAGGAATACCCAGCGCATCATAAATCTCCTTCTGATGGGGTTCCGCACGGGTTGCCTTGCGAAGGTGTAATGTCTTGCCATCTTCACACTGCAGGCTTACTGTGACACGCTGTTGGTTTTCCATCTTTTGACGGATTGTTTGCCAACTGTCGTGGATCTCTTGTGCTTTCAATTGGGCGCGAATGATGTGCACCAGATGGTAAGCCAGTAAGGTGATAAAGAGGTGTCCCTCTATCCGCTCTTCCTTGCGATGATAATTAGGGCGTAACCCCAACTCAGCCTTCAGGCTGCGAAAGACGGCTTCCAGCTCTGTCAGCATGGTATAGGTCTTCCACAGGGTTGCTTCATCCCAGTCGCTGATGTTGGTGCGCAAACAATAGACACCAGGATGCGTTGCTTGACTGTGTGCCTTCTCATTGCGTGTCCACTGGATGGCCGAGGCATTGCCACTGGCTTCATCCTGTTTGACCTGAATATCGTAATGCTGGGCAGCACGGCTGTACTTCTCTTTCAGCCGCCCGATACGTTCCAGCACTTTTTCATAGCGCTTGGTCGCGCCCTTTTTGCCGAGACCTTCATGCAAGCTTTGCAGGGCGCTTTCAAAGCGTTCGCTAAATCGATCTTGTATCGCCTGCTCTTTCTGCTCGCGGGCTTGTGAGTGACAATAAAGCTCTACCTCTCCCTCCTCTGTAACAATTCGTTGAACACGGATATTTTGTCCCGGCGTCTCTTTGACAGTGAACGCTTGTGTAGGGTCAAAACCACGCTTGCGTTTGCGGCTTACGACCAGATAACGATAACCTTGCTCCTTGAGCCAGGTGATATTCGATTCACTGGCAATACCGGCATCCATCACCACGATGCTGCCTTTCCTACACTGTAGATGCCCAAGCATCTCTTCCAGACTCTCTGGCTCACTGACATTGCCGGGGAATAGTTTACTGCTACGCGGGAATCCACTGCCATCCAGCACCAGCCCCAGGGTGATCAGTGGACAATCTGAACGCTTTTCTTTTGAGCGGCCACGTTGTGCTTTGGCTGCACCTCTGGCCTCACCTTCAAAGAAGGTGTTGGTCAGATCGAATAGGGTGATGGTCTCTTTAAGGTTAAAGAGTGATTGCTCTTGGTCATACAGATGTTGCTCCAGAGCCTCTTTATGCTTCCAGAGTTGGTCAGATGCCTGATAGAGCCGGTCAAGCCCCATGGATTCAAAATCGTAGCCCATCAGTTCACCGAGGCCGCTACGTTGTTGCAGCCAGCCATAACTCGCCAGCTCACTCGCAGGAAAAGCCATGCGGGCAATGATATTACCCAGAGCGGCGGAGAGTTGATGGCGGTTGAAACCAAGTGCTATCAGCTTATCACGCAGGCCGACTTGCGCTATGGCATGGAGTGCCATGCATTCTATGCCAACGCGGCGGGGGCGCACTAATTCCAAGCTATCAATATCGACTGACTGAACGCTATCCAGGGCTTTTTTATGATCACAGCGAGTGGCTAGAATGAGTGCTTGATAGCGTTGTGCAAGTGCTTCCAGTTCAGTGGGCAGCTCAATGGAGAGCAGTGAGGCCTGGCCACTGAGGAGTTGCTCAATACGTGATGCCAGATCACGCCAGTGTGCCTTGGGCACGTCAAAATGGCGACCAAGGTTCAACAGGGTGTGTTGCTTTACTTGCTCATTGACCCGCTCTGTTTCCACCAGGCGGTAGGTATAGTATGGCTCTCCTTGCTGACGGCTCTTGATTTGGGTGCGGCGAATAAACATGTAGAGAGCCTGCCTTAGATTGGCAGGGAATGCAATAGACGTAATGACTATTATGGCACTACATTTTACAAAAAAATGTTAACTCATTGTATTTACTGTGTATTATTTTCGGCCTTAACGGAAAATCAATGACTTACGAGGGCCCACCTCGAAAGATGGGCTAGGTACTACGATCCGGGGCTAAAAAGGTTTATCTCAAGGGATCCTATAGGGTTGGATAGAGGTATCAATACCTATGCCTATGTGGGAGGGAATCCAATGCGTTATTTTGATCCTGATGGCAAAAGATACAGGCAGCCGCGTGACCTTAGAACACTTCGTGAATTACTTGAGCGCTTATTAAATAAAAATCAATGGGGTCAGTATCGATTGAAAAGTAAGATTGATTTATTGCGGGAACCAATCAATAGAGTATGAGTTTTGGGGAATGACCGATTCAAGGCTAAGACCGAGGCGCAGCTTAACCGGCACTGCTCACCTAAGGCGCGAGGCGGTGATCGAAAGTCGGAAGAATTTAGGAAAGATCGCTAAATCAATCGAGTCTGACCCCATTGATGTAGTTTATAGAAGCCAACATAGATGCCTTGAGAGCAGTCATCTATCACAACAGCCGGGATGCAGTAGCTGTCACGGCCAATGGAAAATTGCAGCTCAATATCTGTATTAAGTGGGAAGCTTAACAGGCGTGTACGCAGAAACATGCCATCTTTGGCTATCTGCTCCGCAGTGGCGTGAAAGCTGCGTCGACCACGGTAACGGATAAGCACATCTATCGCAGGTTGAGGTTGTAATCTGTTGCACTTGAACATGGCTATGGTCTCCTCTTGTTGCATTATGTTCAAGCGCAATATTAGGCCAGCAAAATGACCGCCAGGTTTAGGTTTGGTGACAATATGATGACATTGAGCATTGCCTGCTCGGCGGCGATGGCCTCTGATGCCTCCTGCACATTCAAACCCTGTTGCTGGAGTACAAAGCGCACCTATATAAATCCCGGTTATATTTCAGATATATGACAATGGTGTTAACTGCGTATTTAGGGGGAAGCGGGTTGCCTGCCATTGCGCAACCGATATAATTCAAAAAATGAGGTACTTGCTTGCCTAATCCAATCAAAACAGAGCTGATCCGCCTGGTTGCCATTCTTGCGATTGCCGTGGTAATTGGTATCTTGAGCCAGCAACTTCTCCTGATGCTGCTGTTGGGCATAAGCGGCTTTTTTTGCTGGCACTTCATTCAGCTGTTGAAGTTGTACTATCGGCTCAAAGAGGGACGCACTTTTCCAGCCAGCAGCTCCGGTACGCTCTGGGATTATGTTGGCGAGCATATCAGGGTGCTGCAAATAAAGAGCCAAAAGCGCAAGCGGCGGTTAAATCGTTATTTTAGCCATTTTCGTGAAGCGGCTACGGCACTGCCGGATGCTACGATCATCCTTGAACGGCAGGGTAATATTGCATGGTGCAACCCCGCAAGCAGCATGCTGCTCGGGCTGGATTGGCCTGCGGTCGCAGGAAAAAACTTTGCGCAGCTCCTGCAGCACCCCGTATTGTCCGACTACCTGGCGCATGGCGATTACAGCTGCCCGCTTGAGTTCTCTTCACATGCCGATAAAACCAAGGTGTTGAGTCTGTTTATCACCCCTTTTGGAAAGAGAGAGAGCCAGCAGCTGGCGATGGTGCGGGATATTACCCGGCTCTATCATCTGGACCACGCGCGGCGTGATTTTATTGCCAATGTCTCACATGAGTTGCGCACACCACTGACCGTTATCTCAGGGTTTCTTGAGACGATGGAGGATAGCGGCGCTGAAAAAGGGGGTGAGTTCATACCCCTGATGCGGCGGCAGGCCAAACGCATGGATGAGACCATCAGTGATCTGCTGGTGCTCTCCCGGCTGGAGATGGGTGACAAGAGACCCGCACAGGAGAGAGTCGATGTGGCTGCGTTGCTTGCCCGCATTGCAGATGAGGCGGTGGTGTTGAGTGGTGATGCCGGGCATCAGATATCGCTTGCGGCAGACCCGGCCTTACTGCTTCGAGGGGATAAAAAAGAGCTGCAGAGCGCCTTCTCCAACCTTGTATTCAACGCCGTGCGCCATACGCCGGGCAGAGCCCATGTTCAGATCGACTGGGCTATGCAGGGCAAAGAGGCGCAATTCTCTGTGGCGGATACGGGGGAGGGGATTCCGGCGCGGCATATCCCAAGGCTTACCGAGCGTTTTTACCGCATTGATGCAGCGCGCTCCCGCGATCTGGGCGGCACCGGGCTTGGACTGGCGATTGTAAAGCATATCCTGCAACACCACGGCAGCAAGCTGGAGATCAACAGCCAGGAGGGCAGGGGGAGCTGTTTCTCCTGTCGGTTCCCTGAATCACGCACTCTCTATCAGGGGCCATAGTCAGGTATCGTTGCTGCGCCCCGGCGGATAGACGGGTGTTGGAAAAGGGGTCACATTGGCATTTTTATCCAGATCCAGTATCTTGCTGATGCCCCGCCTCTCCACCTCGTCGATGCGGATGATCGCATTTATTGGCACCATGGTGCGGCTAACCCCGGCAAACTCATCCTTCAGCTTCTCTTCTGCCGGGTCAATGACGATGCCGCTGGACTCATTGAAGATAATATCCTCAAACTCAATAAAGCCGAACAGCTCTGCCTGGCGTACGCTCTGGACATAAAGCTCGTAAATTTTGCCATGATTGATAAAGGCTACGCGATAGATCTGCATTGGATGATCCTGGATTGTTGTGGCGGTCGTTGGCGGGGTGCGCAGATGCCGCAGAGACAAAGTATATCAGCAGCGAGGTTCAGGGTAGAATGTGCCGCCTAGGAGCCTGTCGGACTTAGGATGAACTGGCTGCGGAAGTGGGAGAGCGGCTCAAATATCCCCGGTTTTTCGTTGCGTAGGCCCACTATGCGCCTCAAAACCGGGAATATTTGCGCTCACTCTCCCACTCCCTCGCTACAATCCACCTA